>JAMOPH010000107.1 GCA_027064665.1 bacterium
TCTGCGGTGCCGAAAAGATGTGTTGATGGACCGCCGAATGCGGCGAGATTGAGGTCCTCTATATGACCGAGATTAGCCGTAAATTTGGCTGGTTTAGTGCTAAAATCCACAGAAAAGCGCATCTGCCGAAGCCCTGCACCTTTGACTGTGCCGGAACCTCTGGTGAAGATTAGAGTCTTGGAGTTGTTTTTCCATATCAAGTGAATGTCATTAATTGTCATAGGAATTCCCCATAGTTCGCCACCTATATCACCGGATACCGTGAGGATGCTGTCAGTTCTATAGGATATTGTGAGACCGATATCGGCGATACCTTTAAGGAATCCGAAAGATAAAAGGGAATCAATCTGGTATAAATTTACATTTTCGCCGGTGAAAACTATTTTATCAAATCTTTTATTGTTTATATTAAAATTTTTGACCGTCAAATTGGTTGAAAATTCTCTGAAAGTTATTCCAAAATCTCCGGATAGAGCAGAATTATTGTATGTGCCCTCACCGACAAGATTAGTTATTCTACCCCGGGATGGTAAATTTATGCCGAGAGAATCAATTTTGAAGGAAATCCCCTCAATTTTATCGGAGCGCAAAGCCCCCGCGATGGTGAGACTGTCAATTTTAAACTTGCCCAGCGAGAGTTGAGCATTGCCAATAAATAAATTGTCAACCACAATTCCCGGCAGATTTATTTTATTATGTTTTGAAGATTTTTTCTGCTTGTGTTCTGTTTTGACATCAATTTTAGGGCTAATAATTCGCAACTGCTTAATAAGAATAGGCTTTCCGTAGGAATATCTAATTTCTAAAGTGTCAGCGCTTGCAACCACGCTTGTGCCATTATTAGAATATATAATCAGAGGATTGGAAAACACAAAATGCCCGGGGACGAGTTTAGCATCGGTGTAATCCACGAACGCGGGGATATCAAAGTGTCTGAGCGCCAGTTTTATCACCGCGCGCTGGATGCTCGGAAAAAGCAGAAACCCCGCCGAGCCGAGAATCCATACAACCAGAAGCACCAGCAGAACCCACAGCACAAGATTCCGTATTTTCAGAATTATTTTCCTCACAAGTAAACAAAATAGGGCTAATTCAATGAAAGTCAATGAAATTCGGCATCAGAAATGCTGGCAGGCACAAAAACAAAACCCACCATTTCCGCGGGAATTGGCGACCGACTCTCTTCCCCGGACCGGTTTGTGGATATATTGGCGGCTCGTTCTATTTACTATTAGACATTTGCTGTCTCTTCTATCAATCTATCTATTGCTGCCTTCACCTGTTCCTTTATTTTTGGATATTCCTCGCTTACTTTATCTGCGGGTATATATTTAGCCCTCGCTATAAGTTCGCGTTCGGGGAGCATAGCGATTTTGTCAAAGGGAACCCCAGCCTCAATCGCGCGTTTCGCCTGCGGCTCAAAGAAAAGCACCAGATCCAGAAGCATCTTTTGTTTTTCTATGGGGCAGTAGGTGTCCATCTCGTGGAAGGCGTGTTGCTGAAGATAATCTTCGCGAATTGAGCGGGCGACCTCAAGCACCAATCTGTCCATCTCCGGCAGAGATTCCGCACCCACAAGGCGCACGATTTCCTGCAGTTCCGCCTCCTTCTGCAGAAGCGCCATAGCGTGGTTGCGCTGCTTGATGAACTCCTCGCCCAGATTCTCGGCATACCACGGGTCAAGGTTCTGCTGGTAGAGTGAGTAGGATTCCAGCCAGGAGATTGCCGGGAAATGGCGCTGGTATGCCAGTTCTGCCTTGAGGGACCAGAAGACCCTCACCACGCGCAAAGTTGCCTGAACCACCGGGTCGGACAGGTCGCCGCCGGGCGGGGAAACCGCACCGATAACCGACAGCGCACCCTCGCGGTCGTCGCTTCCCAAGGTCTTCACATATCCCGAGCGCTCGTAGAACTCGGCGATTCTCCGCCCCAAATACGCTGGATATCCCTCCTCGCCGGGCATCTCCTCAAGCCGTCCGGAAATCTCGCGCATAGCCTCAGCCCACCGCGAGGTGGAGTCCGCCATAAGAGCCACGGAATACCCCATATCCCGGAAATACTCTGCGATTGTAATCCCGGTATAGACCGATGCTTCTCTTGCCGCCACCGGCATATTTGAGGTGTTGGCGATAAGGACCGTTCTTTCCATCAGCGGGCGTCCGGTTTTGGGGTCCTCAAGTTCGGGGAACTCGGTCAAAACATCGGTCATCTCGTTGCCGCGCTCACCGCATCCGACATAGATAATGACCTCCGCATCGCACCATTTTGCCAACTGGTGCTGAATGACCGTTTTCCCGGAACCGAACGGACCCGGAACACAGGCGGTCCCTCCTTTGGCGACAGGCACAAATGTATCCAGAATTCTCTGCCCTGTGATAAGCGGCATCCACGGCTTGAGTTTGACCTTGTATGGTCTGGGGGTTCTGACGGGCCATTTCTGCATCATCCTTATGGGAATTTCCTTCCCGTCCTCTCCCTCAAGGACGCACACCGTGTCCTCAACGGTGAACTCCCCCTCATCAATTTTTTTCACCACGCCGGATACTCCGGGGGGGACCATTATCCTGTGCTCAATGATGGGAGTTTCCTGAACGGTGCCGATTATATCGCCCTCAACGACTTTGTCGCCGACTTTGACCCTGGGGACGAAATGCCACTTTTTATCCCTCGGCAGGGCGGGGACATCAACGCCGCGGGTGATAAAGTCCCCGACCTTTTCCTTAATTGCCGACAGGGGGCGCTGAATTCCATCAAATATGGCGGTCAGAAGACCGGGACCCAGTTCCACTGAGAGGGGTGCGCCGGTAAGATATACCGGCTCTCCGACACCTATTCCTCCGGTTTCCTCGTATACCTGTATTGAGGCGGTGTCACCGCGGAGTTCAATTATCTCGCCCACGAGATTATATTTTGATACGCGGACGACATCATACATTCTTGCGCCGCTCATATTTTCAGCCACCACGAGCGGACCGGCGACTTTTACTATCCTTCCGACTTTCTCGGACATATATAAACCTCCTTGCAATTTTCAACTAAAGAACGAATTGAATTGATCAAATTTTACATATTCATAATCAATATTGTAATTTCGCAAAATAGTTAACAATTTCTTCCCAGTCATTACATCGTAATCTCTAACCGAATTTTGAAGCAATATAAATTTATAATTTTCAGCGTACAGTTGATTTATAGTTTGCTCATCTAATAAATCGCCTACCAAAACAACATTGG
>JAMOPH010000108.1 GCA_027064665.1 bacterium
AGGCTATCGTTACCCGCCAGATGGGGATCCCGAAGATTGGTACTATATAAGAGATGTTTTTGTAAAGGATTCTTTTGATGTGAACTCCGGTGAGATAGGTTCACCTTATCCTGATTCATTGGAACCAGCGGCTTTCGTGAGAATCGGAAAGTTAAAATTTTACTCAGGTGATGTATGCACCTTGACGACATTAGGTTGTTGGCGGACAGAATATGATGGCGAGTCAGGGCAGGCGGTTGCGATAAGCGAGAGTCTGGGAGTGGTGATGTTGGGGACACGAGGCGGAGAGCATCCGGGATTATATTTCATAAGGTTGAGCGACATAGAGGCGGGGAATTACACAGCAGAACCGATAACTAAATTGAATGGAAATATAATAGATTTGTATGTCAAAGACGATACATTAGTTTATTTTCAGGGGTTTGCAGGATTATATATATTTGACATATCGGATTTGCCCTCAATAGATACAGTAGGTTTTTACCGTAGTGGTTCTGATGGGGTGATAATAGTTGAAGGGCGATATGTTTACAGGTTAAATACTTGGGGTGTATTCACGATATTTGAGGTGGATAGCACATTAGGAATACAGGGAAAATTGGAAAGAGGCGATAAGTTGGAGATATATCCAAATCCAGCCTTTGCAGAGTGCGGACACATAAGGATAATCCCTCGCGATGTGGATGGCTATGCGGTAGACATAACCGGCAAAGTCGTCAGGAAAATAGAAAATGGTAAGTTGGAACTCAAAGGATTGCCCGTTGGAGTCTATTTGTTGAGATTAAGATATGATGGGAAAGAATATGTGAAGAAGATTTTAGTAATAAATTAAGCGCTTAATCCAAATAATGCGGGGCAAACCCCACCGCTCCTGTGTGCAGGATTTTTGCTAAAATTCAGTGCTCCCATCCGGAAAGTTGTGTCGGGTCAATTTCCTGCCCATACAGGGTGACCTTCACGCCCGAGGGGACAATCCGCCCGATGCGGGTTATGGGCGTGTGGAACTGGTCAAAAAGCGCCCGGGCGAGATTTTTTGCGGTGTCCTCGTCGGCGGCAAATAGAAGTTCGTATTCCTCGCCGCTTTTTGCCGCAAGGATGTGCGGGTCCATTTTCAAAAGCGCCGCCACGGACTCAACCCCGTGATACAGCGGGACTTTCTCAAGTTCAATCTCTGCGCCCACGCCCGATTCTGACAGGATGTGCCCCAGATCCGACCACAGACCATCGGATATGTCAATCATAGCGTGGACGGGGAACTCGCCAATCAGTTCGCCCTCTTTTGTGCGGCTTTTGGGTCGCCGGTGCCTGACGGAAAGCATATCCCTCTCCAGCGGCGAGATTTTTTCGCCCAACCTGTTTTTCAGCATCAAAAGTCCCGCCAGGGAACCGCCGAGAGTGCCGGTGACATATATTCCATCGCCGACACGGGCGCCACTGCGGAGAATCGGTCTTTTTGCGGCGCCGACCACACTGGTGACTATGTGCACTCCCCCCACACTGCGGGCGATATTGCCGCCGATAAGTTTCCCGTTGCATCGGACAAAGCGGTTTATCCCGCGATACAGCGCCCGGAATTTGTGTTCCTCAAAGTCGGGCGGGAGACCCAGCGCCACAAGAACCCCTAAAACTTTCCCGCCCATCGCCGCAATATCCGAACACGCCGCCGAAACCGCACGATAGCCAACATCCTCCCACGAGAAATACTCCATAGAAAAGTGAACCCCCTCAACCATCTCGTCGGTGGTCAGAAGGATTTTCCCCGCCGGTGAGTCCAGAACTGCGCAGTCGTCGCCGATTATGCCCTCTCTGGCGCCTGCGCCGCCGAGTTCCTTCCGAATCAAATCTATGAATTCAAACTCCCGCATAGAAATCCCGAACAAAGTCCCGGTGTTCCTTGAATTTTGGCAAAATGGTTGTATAATTCTAATGAATAAAGTCGGGCGGAAGATATGAAAAGGTTTTTTTGGGCGATGGTTCTCTTTTGGGCGGTTTCGGCGGCGATGTCCGCACAAATTTCTCTCCCGCTTGGTGGAGTGGTTCAGTTTTTCAAGCCGCAGTGGTGGGACACGGAAAGGGCGAAAATTGAAAAACTTCCCCAGCCATACCGCAGAACCCGTGCGATAAGGGAACTTAAAAAAATCAACGCCGCCTGTGTGGCGGAGTTTGACTCCCTTCTGCGGGCGTATGGACTTGACGGCAGGGTGCAGATTGTCAAGAAATTCCACATCGGCAATGCGGTGGCGATAAGATACGACTCGCCGGCGACTCTGGAGAGGATAAAAAATTTCCCCATCGTCCGCACTGCGTTTGAGGACAGGGAGGGTTTTGTGATTACCTCCTCTTATGCCGAGGCGGATATCCTTGATGTGGCGTGGGGGGTCAACCGCATCGGTGCGCCGTCGTGCTGGAGCGAGGGATTTGAGGGGCAGAACATCATCGTAGCGATTTTAGACACCGGCGTTCGCTACACCCACAACGACCTTGCGGCGAATATGTGGCACAATCCCGGCGAAATCCCCGGCAACGGAATAGATGACGACGGCAACGCCTACACCGACGACTATTACGGCTACGACACCTATTACAGCGACCCCGACCCTATGGACGACAACAGCGGGACATACCACGGGACGCACTGCGCCGGGACAGTTGCGGGCGACGGCACCAGCGGCACACAGACCGGCGTGGCGCCCGGCGCAAAAATTATGGCGGTCAAAGTTATGAGCAACAGTGGGAGCGGCACAGCAACCTCGCTTTCGGAGGGAATTCAGTATGCGGTGGACAACGGCGCCGATGTTCTCTCGCTTTCGCTTGGCTGGCCCAACCCGGATGATGCCACCAAAGATTTTATGCGCCCGATAATGGAGGATGTTCTGACTGCCGGGGTTGTTGCGGCGGTTGCTGCCGGGAACGAGAGGGATGACGGAATTTCTGCGCCGCACTGCATTGACTCCCCCGGAGACTGCCCCTCCCCCTGGCCCCAGCCCTCTGAGGACACCGCGCGCACCGCCGTTATCACCGTGGGCGCAACGGATTACTCCGACAACATCGCCTCTTTCTCCAGTTTCGGTCCGACGGAGTGGAACACATCGTCATACACGGACTACCCCTATCCGCCGGGGCTCACAAAGCCTGATGTCTCCGCACCGGGGGTCAGTATCTCCTCAACCTACGGCGGCAATGACGACGGATATGTGACGATGAGCGGCA
>JAMOPH010000109.1 GCA_027064665.1 bacterium
CGCGATGTTATCCGCTCAAATTTCTCGCGGACAGGTGTAGGGATTGAAATCCCCGGAACTTCGTTGTGTAAAAATTCGGCATTGCGCGCTGAAATCAGCGGCATAATGCTGACAATTATCGGAATATTCCTGCCTTTGAGGTGGCTGGCGAGTCTTTCAATTTTTGCGGGGTCAAACATAGGCTGTGTCTGAACGAAGTGCGCGCCCATCTGGATTTTCTTCTCAAGGCGTTCCAGTTCGCGCTCAAAATTGTTTGAGTTCTGGTTGAAGCCGACGCCTATGAAGAACGATGTGGGCATATCAAGCGGGTTGCCCAGAAGGTCTCTGCCCTCGTTGAAGGACGAGATGAGTTTGACCAGCCCGAAGGTTGAGATGTCAAAGACGCCGGTGGCGAAGGGGTAATCGCCCACTGCCGGCGGGTCCCCGCGGAGCGCAAGGAGATTGTCAATGCCCATCGCATACGCCGACAGCAGATCCGACTGCATAGCGATGAGGTTCCTGTCGCGGGCGGTAAAATGCAGAATTATGTCAATGCCTGCGCGGAGTCTTATGACCGACGCCAGTCCGAGGGCGCTCATCCTCATCCGCGCCATAGGCAGGTCCGAGACATTGACCGCATCGCCGCCCAATTCCTTGAACATCCGCGCCGCCTGAACCAACCTGCTTGCATCAATACCCCGCGGCGGGTCAAGTTCCATAGTCAGGACAAAGCCCGCAGAGATTTTTTTCTCTAACGAGGTTTTCGCCCGGGGGTATCTGCGCACCGGCTGGGGCTTTTCGGCAACTTTGATGGCTGGGACGATTTTGCGCTTTCTGGGGCGCCTGCCTCCGACGGCTTCTGCCATAGCGCGGATGTGCTCCGGTGTCGTGCCGCAGCATCCGCCCACTATGTTAATTCCGGCGCTGTGGGCGCGCCTTGCGAAATCGGCGAAATACTCCGGCGTGGCAGGATAGTTGAACTGCCCATCAACAAACCGCGGCAGACCGGCATTGGGCTTGGCAAGAACAAAATCCGGAAAGACCTTGCCAATTTGCTTTGCCGCCTCCAGAATCCCCCTCGGACCGCGCCCGCAGTTGGCTCCGGCGACAGGCACATCCTTTTCCGCGAGGGCAAGCCCGACTTCCTGCGGGTCGTTGCCCACAAGCGTCTTTCCGTCAATGAACGACATTGAGGCAATTATCGGCAACTCCGGCGCAACTTTCTTCGCGGTGTCAATCGCTATCAGAAGTTCGGTCAAATCTCCGAAGGTTTCAAAAAATATCAAATCTGTGCCGGCTTCGGCGAGAACCTGTATCTGTTCGGCGAAAATTGTCCCTATATTTTCGCAGGAAATTTCCTCCTCGCACTCAAACTTGCGCGTAACCGGTCCTATATCCCCCGCGATAAATATGTCTCTATCAAAACTTTGTGCGACTTTTCTGGCTATTTTCACCGCGGCGGCATTTATATCGGCGGTTTTGTCCCCGAGGTCGTAGTATTTTTCTAATATATGTCTGTTTGCGCCGAAGGTGTTGGTAGTCAGGATATCCGCGCCGGCGCCGGCGTATTCGCGGTGGACTTTTTCTATCAATTCCGGGCGCGAAAGAGATAGTTCATCATAGCAGTGCCCCCGCGGAACGCCGAGGGAATACAGATATGTCCCCATCGCGCCGTCAAATATCAGTGTCCGCTCGGACAGTATTTCCCTGAGTTTATCGGAGGTCATAATCGGGAATTTGTTGTTTTCCGCCGCCTTTGTAGAGATTATTCAGCGATTGTTTAGCCTGAAGCAGATTTGGGTCAATTTCTAATGCCTTTTTATAGTATTTTTCGGCGGCGTCAATGTCGCCTTTCTGTTCGGCGATGAGTCCCAATCGCCAGTATGCCCCGGCAAGCAGTTCCCCCTCGGGCTGATTGCGAATATAATCGTTGAATATAGCCTCGGCAGAATCAAGATTCCCGCTTAAAAATTCCACTTTCCCCAATTGATATTTCACAATCCAGTAGTGTTCGTCGTCCTGATGAGGGGAAGTCTCCAGAAAACAGGTTAGAACCTTTCTGGCTTGGGAGAGATAGGAGCCCATATCAAGTTTCACCAGAGCGCTTATGGTGGGAAAATGCAACTGCCTGCAGTTTTCAACGGCGGTGTTCCAGATGTCTGTGATTTCTGCGGTGATTCTTGCGCTCACCCTGTCGGAGAAATCCTGCGGCGGGATTTTGGCCAAATCCTCCAGATGTCTTGCCAGTTCGGGGGCAAAGTCGCCGAAAGTGGGATACTTGTTCCGATTGGGCAGATATAGCATCTCCACCAAGTCCGCAATTTCAAGCAGATATAGAAATCCGCCCCTTGCACCCGAGACCAGTTCAAGTTGCGCCCGGATATCATCCGGCTGGGTTTCGGACAGCGCCACATAGGCGATGTGCTGTTTGAGGCACTCGCGCCAGTCGGCGATTTTTTGTTTGCGCATAGATTCCGCTATCGGCACAAAAAGCGCCGCACTGGATTTGAACCTGTCCCAGTGGGAGTCAACTATGTCGCTGGCAAAGCAGTATGCAACCTTCTGCTGAACGATAAACGGCGAAAAATGAAGGCAGAAATGAGGCATATCGTTCTCCGAGCGTCTGGGAACCAGGACCACAAAGCAACTGTCGTGGTGGCGCGAGAGATAAACTCTGTCAAAAAGCGGCGCGGTTATCGCCAGATAGCCGCTCTTTTTCACGCCGAAAAATTGCTCCAGCGCCGCAGGGATTTTCTGCGCGGCAAAGACCTGTTGCAGGGGCTCGGTTATCTGATGGTAAAAACTGTCGTGGGATGTGTAGAACTTTTGGAAATCTGTCTTGCTGTAAAAGTCCCTCAGGTCCTGCAGGAAGGCTGGGATAAGGGTTTCCGCCCTCTGGCGGGGAATTTTAAGTTGGGCGTAGAAATTTTCCAGAGAATCCCTCATAGAAAGGTCTGTCGGGTCAAGAAGGAACATAAGGTCAATTAGTGCGTCAAGCGGGATGCCGGCGGCACGGATTTGGCGGAGGTCCTCAACTGCGGCGTGGCTTTTGAACTTGCCGAAATTCTCAGAGATTTCCCGGATATAGACATTGTCCTGCGGGGTTTGGCTGTCCTCGCTGTGGCGGGCTAAGAAATTCACCACGCCAAGCAGTTCAATCCTCGGGTCAAATTTGACCACCACCTGTCCGGCAAATGCCCCCGAAATTATCCCCAGTATTGCC
>JAMOPH010000110.1 GCA_027064665.1 bacterium
GGGGACAGGTTTTGCCGCCAGACCCAATTTTTCTCCGAGCAAGCCCAGAATTTCGGAGATAAATCCCAGCGGGCAGACCCATCCGCAGAAAAACCTCGGGCGCCACAGCGAAAGCAGTATCACCACGACCCCGGCGACAATTCCGCCGAGGAAAAACACACCCACACCGGTGCGCAACATCAGCAGGGGAACCTCAACCAGCGCCCACGGACAGACCTTATGACTGCCGGTGAACCCGAGGTAAAACACAATTCCGATTCCAAAGAGCAAAGTCGCCACCCCGGCGACAATCCACCTTGCGGGATTGAGCAGAACCCGCCTTTTGAACACCCGCTTCATCTTTAACATTATACCATCCAAAACTAAATTGGCAAGTTTTTTTGCAAAGCAACATCATATCATTTCCATAATTCCTTGTGCATCAATATATTAAATTTGCAAAAATTTTATTCTTTGAGATTGCACATCAGCCGGGTATCATTGATTCGGTCCAAACTTTGCGGAAGGAGAAAATATGGGCGGAACATCTACAGGGTTGATAGTGCTGATAGTTCTGGTAATCGCCGCGGCGATTCTGGTATTTCTGGTGGCACTGATAATTATCTACAACAAACTGGTGCGGCTGAGAAACACCGCCGAACAGGCGTGGAGCGATGTTGAGGTTCAACTTCAGCGGCGCCATGACCTGATACCCAACCTTGTGGAGACCGTCAAAGGCTATATGACCCACGAGCGGGAGACACTTGAGGCGGTGACCAAGGCACGGCAGATGGCGGTTCAGGTCACCGGCGATGTCGCCAAGCGTGCCGAGGCGGAAAATATGCTGACCCAGACCCTGCGGTCGCTTTTCGCAGTGGCGGAAAACTACCCGCAACTCAAAGCCAACGAGAACTTCTTAGACCTTCAGCAGAAGTTGGCGGAAATTGAGGAGCAAATCCAACTTGCCCGCAGATATTACAACGCCGTGGTTCGGGACCTCAACAACACCATTGATATGTTCCCCTCAAATATCGTTGCAAAAATTTTCCACTTCCAGCACAGAGAATACTTTGAACTGACCGAGCCGGAGGCAGAGGAGGCACCCGAGGTCAAGTTCTGAGCAACTGCGGCAAAAATCCTTATGTATTCTTAACCTTCACCCTTAATCCCTCTTCCGGTGGGAGAGGGAAACTGCTTTCCCTTCCCCCCGGCGGGAGAAAGTGCCCTGACAAAGTCAGAACGAATAACGGCTTCAGAAATACGGGCAGAGGAAATTCCCCCGAAAAGAGCATTCCAGCGGGCAGTCATTCTCCGTCAGCGCCGCCGGTGTCGCAGGAGATGGGCAAAGACTTTATCCCCTCACGGGCAATCTCGCCCAGAGAATCATCCGGATGATGCGCCAGCACAAGATTGAACAGACTGCAGGCGTCGGCGGGTCTGTCCTGCTGTGCCATAAGTTCCGCCATCCGCAGGACAAACCCGGCGGGCATATCCTCGCAGGAAAGTTCCTTCATTTTGTCAAAAACCTTTGCGGCAAGCCCGGAACGGCTTTCCTCAAAGGTCAACCCCCCGGCAAACACCAGCCCAGAACACGGCTGGGCGGCGCTGTCGGCAAAATTTAGCGCAAAATTCACCGCAGAATCCTGCTCGCCCATATGCCAGTAGTCGTAAATCAGCATAGTTGCGTATCTGTCGGCAAGGGATGAGGGCTTTTTCGTCCTCTCCCAGCGGGAATACAAAATTTTTTCCGACTCGGCGAACATCTGCGCGTCGGCGTAAATTCCCGCAAGGTCTAAAATCGCCGAATCCCGCACGCCAAAAGTGTCCTGCATATTCAAAACATCGTTGTAAATCTCAATCGCACTCTGGGCATCGCCGTTTTTGACCATATATCGGGCGAAAACAATCTCGCCGAGGGCGGGATAGGGCATCTCGCCGTCAATGAGGATTGAGTGAAGTTCCTCTCTGGCACGGGCGGTGTCGCCCATCACCAGAGCAGAGCGCAAAATCCCCATCGCCGCCTCGTTCCACACGGAATCGCCGGGAAGGGAGAGATTTTTCGCCTTGGTGTAGGAGTATATCGCATCCCGCCAGCGGTGAGCCGCCTCAAACTGCGTTCCCGTGTCAAAAGCCAACTGCGGCGCTAAAGGACTGTGCGGTCTTGCGGCGACAAAGCCATCAAGGATTTGCAGCGGCTCGGAATACTGCCCGGCGTGGTATTTCGCCCGCTCCGCTAAAAGAACCAGCGAATCGCCATAGGCATCGGGAAGTTTGTCGGCGAAGGAATCCGCCCACGCGACAACGCCGGAATAGTTGCGGGATTCAAAGAGTGCCCCGGCGATTCTGTTCGCCAGAAAGCCGCCACGCCGCCCGATGGGGAAATACCGCAGATATTTTTCCGCCGTGGCAGTCGCCGATGAGGTATCGCCGTCCTCAAGTTGCGCAAGCGCCAGAAGATATGTCGCCTCATCCCTGAAGCGGGTGTTGTTCTCATCGGAAAGATATGCGCCCAGATACGCCACAGCAGAGTCAAGTTGGCGCTGGAGATAAAAACTTTTCGCCACGGCAAAGGCAACCGGGTCGGAAAAAGAGGAATCGGTTATCTGGCGCCAGATATTGCGCCCCTCGGCGAACTTGCCCCGCCTGACCAGAGACCATCCTCGCCCCCACAGGGCATAGTTCACAAGCACAGAATCGTGCACCATAGAGTAGAACGAGTCTGCGGCGGCGTAATCCCTCAGATAATATGCGCACTCGCCGGCAAAAAGCGCCGCAACATCGGAATTTTCTGCGACCTCCACCGCACGGGCAAAACTTTCAAGCGCCTCACGGTATTTTTTCGCATCCATCAGTTCCCAGCCCCGGCGGACATAGAAATCAGCCATAAAATCCGGCGGGAGACTGTCCGGTTGGGCAATCTGCTCCCGCCCGCTCTCATACGCCGGCAGAAGCAGTTTCAGCCGCTCAATGTATGGACTTTCCGAAAAAAGTTCAGCCATCCTCTCATAGACCTCCCCTGCGGAATCAACTTTGCTCTGCCGCAGGAGGGAAATCGTCAGAAGATAATATGCCTCGTCAGCCCACCACTGCCGGGATTTGACAAGACTTGAGTCGTAGAACTCCGCCGCCATAACGAAAAGACTTTCCGCCTCAGCGTATCTGCCCTCGCCGAAACGAATCGCCCCAAGGCGGTAGGAAATCTCGCCGGAGAGGAGATTGTGC
>JAMOPH010000111.1 GCA_027064665.1 bacterium
CCCATCGGGCAACTTTCAGCGTGCTTTGTGCTGCCGATTGAGGACTCTATGGAGTCCATATTTGAGACTCTCAAGCACACCGCACTGATTCACAAATCCGGCGGGGGAACGGGATTTTCGTTCTCGCGCCTGCGCCCCAAAAACGATGTGGTCCATTCCACATCCGGGGTTTCCTCGGGACCGATTTCGTTTATGAAGGTCTATGACGCCGCCACCGAAGCCATAAAGCAGGGCGGACGCCGCCGCGGAGCAAATATGGGAATCCTTCGCGTGGACCATCCGGATATCCTTGAGTTCATCACCTGCAAGCGCGACCTGAGTGTCCTGACAAATTTCAACATCTCCGTGGCGCTGACGGAAAAATTTATGCGCGCGGTGGAAAACGACGAGGAATACGAACTTATCAACCCGCGCACCGGCAAAGCGGTCAAAAAACTCCGTGCCCGCGAGGTGTTTGACCTCATTGTTGAGTCCGCGTGGGAATCCGGCGAGCCGGGAATTATCTTCCTTGACCGCATAAACGCCGACAATCCAACGCCACATTTAGGTGAGATTGAAAGCACAAACCCCTGCGGCGAACAGCCGCTTCTGCCGTATGAGAGTTGCAATCTGGGGTCAATCAATCTCTCCAATTTCGTCAAGGACGGGCAGATAGAGTGGGACCGGCTCGCCGAAACCGTGCACAGGGCGGTGCATTTCCTTGACAATGTGATTGATGTCAACAACTTCCCTCTTCCGCAGATTGCCGAGATGACCCGCAAGACCCGCAAGATTGGTCTGGGTGTGATGGGCTTTGCGGAGATGCTGTTCAAACTGCGGATACCCTACAATTCCGACGAGGCGGTGGAAATCGCCGAAAAGGTTATGAAGTTCATCACCGATGAGGCGGACAAAAAGTCGGTGGAGTTGGCAGAAAGCAGGGGAGTGTTCCCCGCGTATGAGGGCTCGGTATGGGAGCGGAAAAATCATCCCCGGCGCAATGCCACGGTGACCACAATCGCTCCCACCGGCACGATTTCCATCATCGCGGGGACATCCTCGGGGATTGAGCCGCTTTTTGCGCTGGCGTTTGAGCGCAATGTCCTCGGCGGCGAGCGCCTCGTTGATGTCAACCGCGTCTTTCTGGACGAACTGAAAGAGCGGGGGCTTTACTCCGAGGAACTGGTTGACAAAATCCTTGCCAGCGGAACGATTAAGGACATCCCCGAAATCCCCGAGGATATGAAGCGGATTTATGTCATCGCCCACGATGTTTCCCCCGAATGGCACATAAAAATTCAGGCGGCGTTCCAGAGATACACCGAGAACGCCGTGTCCAAGACGATTAACTATCCGAATTCCGCCACGCAGGAGGATATCCGCAAGGGCTATGAACTGGCTTACAGGCTCGGATGTAAGGGGGTCACAGTATATCGTGATGGCTGCCGTGCTGGACAGGTTTTGACCGTCGGTGCCAAAAAGGAGACTGAATCCAAAGAATCCAGAATTGACCGCGAACCCAAGCAGGTGAGAGTTCGTCCGCCGGTGATTCAGGGGATGACATTCAGAGTCAACACCGGTTGTGGGCATTTGTATGTCACCATAAACGAGGACGAATACGGTCCTTTTGAGGTGTTTTCTCATCTGGGCAAGACGGGCGGGTGCGCCGCGAGTCAATCGGAAGCGCTTTCAAGAATTATATCTCTTGCATTGCGTTCTGGCGTTCCTGTGGAGGAAATTATTAAGCAACTTAAAGGAATTCGTTGTCCCAGCCCGATTTGGGACCGCGGAGTCCAGATTCTCTCCTGCCCGGATGGTATCGCCCACGCCCTTGAGTGGTATATGGAAATCCGCAAGCAGAGGGAAAATCAACTTTTCCCGGCGGATACGGAGGTGGCACGCGCTCATATGCTCACCAAGGGCGGGAGGGAAAGGAACATTGATGTTCTCGCGGAGGCGCCCCCCAAATCCGAACCCACCGGAACTCATATGGTCTGCCCGGAGTGCGGAAGTATGATGTATGTCTCTGAAGGGTGCGCCACCTGCCCCAACTGCGGGTATTCCAAGTGCAGTTAAATCGCACTTGATGGATAATCTTCCCAACGAAAAAAAGCCCCCATATGGGGGCTTTTAATTTTGCCAAAAAAGGACACTGCGCCCGCTTTTTTCTTTTCCCACTCGGACTTAGAACTTGAAGTGCGCGAACGCCCTGTTGGCTTCCGCCATCTTGAGGGTGTCCTCTTTCTTCTTTATTGCTCCGCCCTGATTGTTGGCGGCATCAATGATTTCGGCGGCAAGTTTTTCCGCCATACCTTTGTTGCCCCGCTGCCGCGCATAGCGGATAATCCATTTGATTGCCAGCGAAATCTGCCTATCCGGACGAACCTCAGTCGGCACCTGATAAGTTGCCCCGCCGATTCTTCTGCTCCGAACCTCAAGCGGCGGTCTCACATTTTGTATCGCCTTCTCAAAGACATCAATTCCGCGCTTTTGAGTCTTGCGCTCAACTATCTCAAGGGCGTCGTAGAAAATCCTCTGGGCGACGGACTTTTTCCCGTCCCACATCAAATTGTTGATGAATCTGGTAACCAGCACACTGCCGTAGCGATAATCCGGCGGCAGTTGCCTTTTCGGCGCTCTCCTTCTTCTCATATCTCCTCCGAGGTGTTATTTTTCAATTCCTTGTGTGCCGAACTCTCATATTATTTTTTCTGGGGGATGTGTCAAGGAAATTCTTACTGAATTCAATTGTAAATTATGCAAATCAATCCCTTGACCGGTGGAATTTTTGTCTTATCTTGCAAAGACACCCAACCGGAGGCACCGATGAAAGAATATGCCCAAAAAGCCCTTGATGTGATTGAATCCGAGGGGGCGTCCTATGGCGATATAAGGATAATTTACGACCAGTCGCAGGATATCTCCGTCAAAAACGGGGTGCCCGCGGTGAATATTTCCCAACGCGAGGGCTTCGGAGTGCGCGTGATTGTTGACGGCGCGTGGGGATTCGCCGCATCGCCCAAAATCACCAAGGACGAAATCGTCCGCGTGGCGAAACTTGCCTGTGCGGTCGCCCGGGCAAGCGCTAAAGTCAAAAAGGAAAATGTCCGCCTTGCGCCAGAACCGGTCCACCGCGACAAGTGGCACTCCACTTACCTGATTGACCCCTTCAGCGTCCCGATTGAGAAAAAAATTGAACTTCTCCTGAA
>JAMOPH010000112.1 GCA_027064665.1 bacterium
TGTAAAAGTATTTCTGGCGCTGTTTTTTGTGAGCGTGTCCCTTCAGGCTATCGGTGGAAATGTATGGTTGTCCTGGATGGCTGGAGTTATACCCGCAAGAATTCGGGGAAGATTTTTCTCCAGAAGATCCCAGTTTCTGATGCTGGCGGGTCTGGTTAGTGGCTTTGTGTTCAGTGCCGTGGTAGATGCTTTCTCCTCCGAGGGCGGAGTTATTCATTCTGCGGCGGTTAGACTTTCCTCAAAGATTTTCGCCCCACACAATCTTATCTATGTGTTTGCCGGGATTTTTTTCACTGCCGGCGCCGTGGGCGTAATTGGAATAAGAATTTTGAAGAAACAACCTTCGCCTTTGCAGGAGGAAATCCCTGAAAAAAGCCCTCTTGCCCACATAAAAGAGGCTCTAACTGATAGGAAATTTCTCCGTCTCCTTGGGGCTAAAATGTGGTGGATGCTTGCGATAGGGATTGGTGCCCCGTTCTGGCAGCCGTTTATGTTGAAGGGGCTTGGTATGTCGGTCACCGAAGTGCAGATATACACCACTATCTCCCTGATAGCCAACATTCTTGCCCTGAGAATTTGGGGAGAAATAATTGACCGTTTCGGAAACAGACCGGTTCTGAGTATGGTGGTTTTGTTGGGGGGTCTGTATCCATTTATATGGCTTTTTGTCTCGCCCACAAATTACTATTTGGTATTTTTGGAGGCGGTTTTCAGCGGCATAGTCTGGAGCGGAGACGGACTTGGCTGGTTCAATCTGCTCCTCAAGATATTTCCCCGGCAGAAGGTTCAGGTCTATGCGGCTCTGTTCTCCGCTGTGTCCGTTTTGGGGTCTGTTCTTACATCGTATCTTTCGGGAGTTCTGTTTCCGCACAGGGGTGTATTCGGTCTTGCCCCCGAGCAGATTCTGTTCGCTGTCGGCGGGCTGGCAAGATTGAGCGCCTTTTTCCCCATTAGCAAAATTGAAGAACACAACACCGGAACAATCGCTGATTCTGTAAAATTTGTCCTCAAAAAATTTCACCTGTTTGCAGGTTAATCTTTTTGGTTGACAAAATTTACACACAAATTAAACTGTGAACTTAACCGTTCTGGATAAAGGAGGAATTGATGAGAGGAATTTTATGGAAGGCAGTTCTGACTGCGGTGATTATCGTGTTGTCCCTGTGGTTTGTGTATCCATCAGTTCGTCTGCTTTTTTTGAGCGCCGAGGAGAAACAAAAAAATCCCGAACTGGTGGACGAACTTCAGATGAAGGGGGTCAAATTAGGTCTTGACCTTCAGGGCGGTGTGCATCTTGTGTTTGAGGTGGACACCACAAAACTTCCCCCGGATATCGCCGAAATCCCGATTGACGAGGCTCTGGAGGTTATCCGCAGCAGAGTGGACCAGTTCGGCGTGGCTGAACCCACAATTCAGAAAGTCGGAAACACAAGAATCATCGTGGAACTCCCCGGTATTCAGGATGTGGAAAACGCCAAAAGGCTCATTCAAGAGACCGCCGTGCTGGAGTTCCGCCTGATGAGAGACCCCCGGGATGTCCAACGGTTTCTTGATAAAATGGATAAACTCCTCACCGAACATCCGGAACTTTTGGAGAGGGCTAAATCTCCCGTGTCCGCCGAGACCACCAAGGTGGCAAAAGTTGACACGACCACCTCTCCCCCCGACAGGACGGCAATGCCTCAACCCGCCGACACCACAAAGCCGCTCACTATGGGGGAATTGAAAAAGCAGCAGGAGGCAAAGGATACCTCTGCCGGCGATACCACCGGCAAGGTGATGACCGCCGGCCAGATTCTCGGCAAGGAAGGTGCCGAAAGCACCGCTGCCGGCGAGGAGGAGACCACCTTCGGAGAAAAGCCCTTCTCCTCTATGGTTGATGTTGAGGGGAACTCAATTTTTGTGCCCATATCCAAGGTTGAAATTGTTGACCGTCTTCTGAAAATGCCGGAGGTTCAGGACCTGCTCAAGAGGATGCATTCAATAATGCTCTGGGCGGCGCACCCGAGGGAGTATCAGGGATTCAAAGTCAAAGAGTTGTTTATGCTCAAGGACAAGGTTGAACTGACCGGGGACCATCTTGTTTCTGCCCGGTGGCGTTTTGGAAGCGGCGCCGACCCACGAACCGCCGGAAAGCCAGTCATTGACCTTGAGTTTGACCGTGAAGGCGCAAGAATTTTCTCCAAAGTCACCGGATACAACATCAAAAAGCGCCTTGCGATTGTTCTCAACGATAAGGTCTATACCGCTCCGGTTATCCAGACCAAAATTCGCAACGGGCGGGCGATGATTACCGGAATCAACGACATTGAGGAGGCAAAAATTATCACGATTGTGCTCAAGGCTGGCGCACTGCCGGTGCCCCTCAAAATCATTGAGGAAAGGACCGTCGGTCCCTCTCTCGGTGAGGACTCAATCCGCAAGGGCTTAACCGCTATGATTATCGGACTTTTGGTCGTTATGGTGTTTATGCTCATTTACTACAAATTTGCCGGGCTGGTAGCGGATATCGCTCTTTTGCTGAACATCCTGATTCTGATGGCGGCGCTGGCGCTGGTCCACGCAACGCTCACCCTGCCGGGAATTGCCGGTATAATTTTGACCATCGGTATGGCTGTTGACGCAAATGTGCTGATTTACGAGCGAATCCGTGAGGAAATCCGGGCGGGAAGGACTGTCCGTATGGCGATTGAGGCTGGATACTCAAGGGCAATCTTGACAATCATTGACGCCAACATAACCACCTTGGTGGCGGCGATTGTCCTGTATTACTTCGGAACTGGTCCGATTCGTGGGTTTGCCGTCACGCTTTCGCTGGGTCTGGTGGTTTCTATGTATACCGCAATTATCGTCACCAGGATGATATTTGACTGGTATATTGCGGCGTTCAAAAAGGAGAAAATTGCAATTTAAGATAAGGAGGAACGATGGAATTCTGGCGTGATAAAAACTGGGATTTCCTCAAATACAGGACCTTTGCGTTCATATTTTCGGGAGTTTTGATATTTGCTGGGATTGTCTCGCTGGCGATACACGGCGGTCCCCGCTATGGCGTTGATTTCACCGGCGGAAGAGTGCTTGAGATTTCTTTCGGGGACAAACTGCCCGACATCTCCAAAGTCAGAGACCTTCTGGAGGCAAACAACTGGCACGGTATCACAGTGCAGACCGTCAGAGATTACCCTT
>JAMOPH010000113.1 GCA_027064665.1 bacterium
TGTTGACCCCGAGGTGGAGAAAATTGCCCTTGAAAAACTTGGTGTCAAGCCCGAGCCCGCCCCGACACAGGTCGTCCACAGGGACAGATATGCCCGCCTTCTCTCGGCAATGGCTCTCATCGGCGCATCAATTGAGAAATTCGCCACGGAAATCAGACATCTCCAGCGCACTGAGGTAGGCGAGATGGAAGAACCCTTTGCCCCCACACAGCAGGGGTCGTCTGCTATGCCCCACAAGAAAAACCCCATCAAATGCGAGCAACTGTGCGGGCTGGCAAGACTTTTGCGCTCGTATGTCATCCCCGCTATGGAGAACATCGCACTCTGGCACGAAAGGGACATCAGCCACTCGTCCGTGGAGCGCAACATAATCCCCGATGCCTTCATCCTCACCGACTATATGCTTGACAGAATGACCTATATCCTTGACGGGCTTGTGATTCACACCGACAAAATGGAGGAGAACATCTGGCTGACCAAGGGGCTTATTTTCAGCCAGAGGCTTATGCTCCGCCTGATAAAATCCGGGATGCCCCGCCAGAAAGCACATCTTCTGATTCAGGGCAAGGTTATGACCTCGTGGCGCAAGGGACTTGATTTCAAACAGCAGATTATCAAGGACGGCGAGATAAGGCGCTATCTCTCCCTTGAGGAGATAGAATCTCTGTTTGACATTGAAATCTATCGCCGCAATGTTGATTATATATTCAAGCGAGTTTTCCCTAAGAAGAAAAAGTAGGGTCGGGGAAAATGAAGCGGGTGAGGATGAAAGTCCACGGCATTGTGCAGGGGGTGGGTTTCAGGTGGTTCGCAAAGCGCTGTGCTGACAGACTCGGTATTGTGGGCTATGTGAAAAACCTCGCCGACGGCACGGTGGAAATTGAAGCGCAGGGCAAACCGGACACTCTGAATGAGTTTATAGAAACCATCCGTAAGGGTCCGCCTCTGGGGATGGTCTCAAAAGTGGATGTTGAGGAACTCCCGCCAGTGAACTCGTATGCGGAATTTGAAATACGGTTTTAGGGCAATCTTGTCTATTCTGAGGAAAATCAAGCAAGCCGAGATGACAAAAATCCTGATGTGGATTACCTACGGCTTGCTGATTGTCGCAGTGGCGGTGTTATACCTTCAGGAACATCAGGAGCGGAAAAGAAGAGCGGCTCAACATCCTATTATATCCTTCTGCGGACATTGTTGGTTTCCCTATGTTTCCGGGCGTCTGCCCGGTGTTGAGGTGTTCTCCTCCCCCAGACCTGCCCGCAAATTTGTGAAATGGCAGGGCACACTTTTCTGCGCCACAGAGGGCGGACTGTTCCCCGTTGAGGACAATTCCCTCGGCAGACCAATCACTGTCGCCGATGGGTTTCCCTCTCACAAAATCTACGACGCTTTCCTGTGGAAGGACAATTTATACCTGTTCACAGATATGGGGCTGTCTGTAATTGGGAAGGAGACGGAAAAAATACAGACACTCCTTTCCCCTAACCGCAGAAAATACAGGGCATTTATCGCCTTCAGGGATGTGGATTTAATCTGCCCGCCCTACGATAAACCTCCGCAACTCACAAGCAGAATTGTGTATGTTTTCGGCAACGATATTCACTGCAAGGACTTCAACTATCAGGTGTGGGGGTATGACACCGCCGGCAATGTCCTCCGAGTTATCGCCGCTCACGCAGAGACGGTCGCCCACATTGACGCCGTGATTTACGATATCGCCTCGTATGAGGGCAATTTGCTTTTTGCCACCTCGTCGGGGCTTTTGGTGTTCTCGCCGTCGCAGAAGACCGTTGTGGATTCAATCGCCACCGCCGAGCCCACGGTTACTATGGTCAAGGTCTGCGGGGATACGATTTTCGCCGGCGGTCTGTGGGGAGTTGATGTGATACTCCGGAAAAAGCGGACACGCACGATAAAAGTCCCGCTTGACTGGGGCGCCGTCAGGGATATCGCCGCCCTCCACGGAAAACACATCCTCTGCGGCGACGGCGGGGTCATTGACGAGTTCGGGCACCGCCTTGACGAAGGACTTTTGCCGGAAAACAAAATCACTGCGATAACTTTCTACCGTGGCACTATGTGGGCGGGGACATTTTCCTCCGGCGTTGTGCATCTGGACGGCGATTTCTGGCGCCGTGAGGATTTCGGCGGCTCAAACTTCATAAATTCTCTGGTCACCGACGGCGTTCATCTGTGGGCTGGCACCGATGACGGTCTCGTTATGCTTCGTCCCGCCCGCCGGATTTTCACCCGTCGGGATGGTCTGAATTCCAATTCCATCTCCTGTCTGTTCTGGGATGGCGAGAATCTGTGGGCTGGCACCAATCGTGGAGTCTGCGTGCTCAAGTATTTTGGCTGGAAGCAGTATTATGTCCGGGATGGATTGTGCGGCGACCACATATACGGCATAGGCGGCACGCCGGGGGAGATTTGGGTTGGGGCATACGGCGGCGTCAGTCGGATTTCGCCGGCGGGCAACAGATGCTGGCGCCGGGTTGACGGCGCCCTCAAAAACGACTGGGTCACTGCCGTGGCGGTGTGCGAGGACGGCGTGTTCGTCGGAACCTACGGCGGCGGTATCTCACGCTTCCACGACGGAAAATGGACTCACTATGCGCCGGGAAGGTATATCAATCCCGATGCGGTGACGCTTTTCCGCGGTATGCCCGTTTTCGGCACCGCCGGTAATGGAATCCTTGTCTGGAACGGCGTGGATTTTGTCGGATACAACCTCTTCCGTGATTTTCCCGCTCTGGAAGTCCTTTCCCTTTACGCCGATGACACTTATATTTATGTTGGAACCACCGAGGGCATAGTCAAAGTGAGGTTTGCCGATGAACCTGCCGAACTATAGGCGGGCGGATGTCATCGCCACGGTTTTAGATATCCGCACGGTGGCGGAGGATACCTTCTGGCTTGAACTCTATGCCGCCGGCATTGCGGAAAATGCTTTCCCCGGGCAGTTTGTGATGATTGAGGTCCCCGGCAGATTTCTCCGCAGACCCTTTTCTATCGCCGGCGTTGAGGGGAAGCGGATAAAAATTCTGTTCCGCACGGTTGGCGAGGGCACAAGAGTTCTCGCCCGGGTCCGGCGGAACTATCGCCTGCGGGTTCTGGGACCGCTGGGCAATGGTTTCCCGAAAATTGATACCCCGCCGATGCTGGTCGCCGGCGGTGTTGGGCTTG
>JAMOPH010000114.1 GCA_027064665.1 bacterium
ATCGTCTCGCACAACACCAGAACTCTGGAAAACGCCGATTATCTCTACGGCGTCTCTATGGAAAAGGACGGCGTGTCCCGGGTGTTCTCGGTGAAAATGAGCGACCTGCAACTGCAGTTTGAATGAGGTATGAAACCGAGGGTCAAAATACTCACGGTGGGGAAACCGGAAAAGTGGGCGTATCCCGCGGTGGAGCACTGGAAAAAGCGAATCCAAGCATTGGGGGACGTGGAGATAATATCTCTGCGCTCGGACACGAAAAAATTGGATGATATTGTAAAATCGCCGGCGGAATTCCCGATAGCGCTCACCCGAACCGGGAAAATGTTGACCTCACCGCAGTGGGCGGAGATGCTTGAGGAGTTTGCCATCGTGGGCATTGTGCCGATATTTCTAATTGGGGATGCCGAGGGACTGCCGGCGAAAATCATCGCCCAGTGCAAAAGGCGAATCTCCCTTTCGCCCGCAACATTTCAGCACGATGTCGCACTGATTGTGTTGCTGGAGCAAATCTATAGGGCGCTGACGATTATGGCAAAACTTCCGTATCATCGCGGGGAGTAAATCCCGTCCAAATTTTGTTGGAAAATGCCGCCGATATGATTAAATTTGCCCTATGGCAAAAGTGCTGATAACCGGCGCCACGGGATTTGTGGGAAGCCACACCGCCGAACTTTTCCGGGATGAGGGATTTGAGGTGATTGCGTTGGTGCGCAACCAATCCCGAGTGAAGGCGCTTCCCGAGGGCGTAAAGCCGCTGGTGGGCTCGCTCTTTGAGCCAGAAAAATACGCCGAAACTCTGGCGGAAATTGATTATCTCGTCCACATAGCCGGGTTGACCAAGGCACGCCACAAAGAGGATTTCTACCGCGTGAACGCAGAGGGAACAAAAAGTCTTCTTGAGGGCGCCCTGCGATACGGCGGCGAAAATTTTAAGCGGTTTTTCTACCTTGGCTCGCAGGCGGGCACACGCCCCTCACGGGAACCGATAGATGAAACAGTCCCGCCGGCGCCGCTGACGGACTATGGAATCAGCAAAATGCTTGGCGAAAAATACGCCCGGCAGTATATGGACAAACTGCCCGTGTCGGTGGTGCGTGCGCCTGCGGTGTATGGTCCCCGGGATAAGGACATATACTTCTATTTCCGCCTTGCCGCCAAAGGATTTTTGCCGCTGGTGGGCAATCCCGACAGGAGAGTCTCGCTGATATATGTCAAAGACCTTGCGAGGGCAATTTTCCTGGTGACGACTCATCCTGCGGCGGTGGGCGAGATATTTTTCGCCACCGACGGTAAGCCCCACACCTGGCGTGAGGTTGCCGCCGAGATTGACCGGGCGATCCCGAGGAGAAAAATCAGGGTTCGCCTGCCCGGATGGATAATGTGGGTGGCGGCGTTCTTTGATGTGACCACATCGTTTGTGCTGAGGAAAGCCCCGCTTTTGTACTTCAAGCGTGTGAGGGAACTTTTGGGCGAATGGGTCGCCGACAGCACAAAAATTGAAGAAAAACTTGGATTTGCCCCCCAATACGACCTCGCAAGAGGAGTCTCGGAGACGGCGGAATGGTATAGACAGCACGGATGGATATAATCAGTTCCAGCGCGGGGATTTTTTCCTGCGCTCAATGAGAATCTGGATTTTCTCGCTGAGGGTGGGCAGTTTGAAAGGCTTCATAAGAAAATATCCTCTGCCCGACTGGAGAAGTTTTTCAATTTCCGCCTCGGGCTTTTTGCCGGAGATGACAATTATGGGCGTGCGCGGGAATTTTTTTGCAATTGTCCACACCAGATCGTCGCCGGAGACATCGGGCAACATCGTGTCCACGATGGCAAGGTCGGGCTGGTTCTTCTCAAAAAATTTCAGCGCCTCCCTGGCTGACCTGAAACTGTGAACCTTGTATCCCTCTTTGGTCAGATAGTTTTTGAACAGTTTGTTCAGGGTCAAATCGTCCTCCACCAAAAGCAGATTAGCCGACTCAAACTTTTTGGGAGGCTCGGGTTCGGGTTTTGGCTGAGTGGTGGCGGGTATATACAGGTCAAACTTTGTTCCCTCGCCGACGACAGAATCCACCTCAATTGCGCCGCCCATTCCAGTTATGTAGCGGTAGACCATAGAAAGTCCGAGTCCTGTGCCCTTGCCCTCTTTCTTGGTGGTGAAAAACGGGTCAAAAATTTTGGGCAGGTTTTCGGGGGGAATTCCCACGCCGGTGTCTTTGACCGTGATGACCACATACTCGCCGGGGCTCAGCCCGGGCACCTCGTCCTCACGAACCCTCCGCCGGGAAATTATCACATCCACCGTCCCGCCATCGGGCATAGCGTCCTTGGCGTTGAGTATCAAATTTATGAGGGATTGTTTTATCTGCCCCGGGTCACCCATAACCCACGGGTTGTCCGTGAGAATGTGAAAATTGATTTTTATGTTGGACGGAAAAGCCTTCCTCAAAAATTCAACTTCTTTCAGCAAGGTGCTGGTGTCAAATTTTTGTCTTTTGAACTCGCCTGCTCTTGCAAAAAGCAGAAGTTGCTTTATTGTCTCGGAGGCATCATCAATGGCGCTCTCTATGGAGTTTAGAATTTCCTTGACCACCGGAGAAATCTGGTCCCCCAAAGCAGATTCAAGTTGATAGAGATTTCCCATTATGCTCATAAGGACATTGTTGAAATTATGCGAGATACCGCTTGCCAAAAAGCCGATGCTCTCAAGTTTCTGTGTTTGCGCCAGTTCCTCCCACATCCTGCGGAGTTCCGTCACATCCTTTATAACTAAAAGCACCTTGTCAATCTCTATCCCGCGGTAGATTGGACTGACTGTCACCAGAAGGTGCTTTCCGCTGGAGGGCAGTCTGACCTCAAAATCATAGGATTCTCCGGTGGCAAGCACCTTTGGGAAAATCTCCTCGCACTTGGTGCACCAGTTCAGAGCATACTCAAACACATTTTTGCCGATTAATTCTTTGTTTTCTATATCTAAAATCCGCGCGGCGGACCTATTTGCGCGGATTATATTGCCGTCGCGGTCGGATATAATGATGGCGTCCTTGACCACATTAAAGGTTCCCTCCCACAACTGGTTAGCCGCCCTAAGGGAATCGCGGGAGTTGACGAGTTCATAATGGGTAGTGGAAAGTGCAATCCCCGTCCCAATTTGCTTCAGCAGCGCCTTAAACGCGCGCATCTTGTCGCTGGAAAGTTCAATCTCCTCCCGGCTGGCAACCAGTATTATGGCATAGGGGATTTTGTTGTGTGCCGCCAGGGCAAGGAGAAAATTGCTATACCCCGCTTTTTGCAGAACATCAATGTGGGGGAAATCTGCCCGCGCCGGATTTTTTATCAGCAAAATACTTTTATCCATCAATTCCCTGAACCAGGGGGAATTGACCTCAAACTTTATTTGCTCTATCTGCCCAAACAACTTTTTGGTGAACCCATATCTTTTGACCGCCGTGGCGGAATTTTCCATCCAGTTCACCCGGTATATAGCCCCTGCACAGCAGTTTAGAAAATGATGGACATAGTCAATTGCCTTGGAAATTATTTTATCGGGTTCGCTGATGTTGTTCATTATAAAATCGGAGAGTCTGTTCAGCAGCCTCAGTTCCCGGGAGCGCTCTTTCAGTTCCTGCTGGCTGCGGTAGAGGTCACCGACATCGCGCGCAATTCCCTGAATCGCAAAGGGCTCGCCATCGCGGTAAATCACCATAGAATTTATTTGATAGTATCTATACTCATCGTCAATTTTCACGCGCACCACATATAGATTGCCCCCCTGCTTTTCCTCCCTTTCAACCTTAAGACTTTCACGCGCGATAGGGATATCATCAGGGTGAATGATGGAAAGAAGATTGAATTTTCTCCAATCAATTCCCTTTTGACGGAAATACTCCCGCGCCGCCCTGTTCAAATATATAGCATTCCCTTCAAAATCGCATATATAGATAAAATCCGCAGAATTATCCACTATAGAACGGTATAAACTCTCAAAATCTTCGGCTTTAAAGATTTCTTTTAGCAAATTCTCCATAATTTATGGATAAATTCTGTATAGCATTCTCGGGAACGGAATTGTCTCTCTCACATGGGGAACCCCGCAAATCCAGGCGATAGTCCTTTCCAGCCCGAGTCCGAAGCCGCTGTGCGGCACCGAACCATAACGCCTCAAATCCAGATACCACTGATAATGCTCCACCGGCAAGCCAAATTCCTCAATTCTCGCCAGAAGTTTGTCGTAGTCGTCCTCGCGCTGGCTCCCGCCGATGATCTCCCCATAGCCCTCCGGCGCAATTAAATCGGCGCATTTGACCAACTCCGCGCGCTCGGGATGCTCCTTCATATAGAACGCCTTGATTTTCTTCGGATAATCCATCACAAACACGGGCTTTTCAAACTCCTCTGATATTGCGGTCTCCTCGTCGCCGCCGAAATCGTCGCCCCATTGGGTGTCAAAGCCCTTTTTCTGCAGGAGTTCTATTGCCTCGTCGTAGGTAATCCGTGGGAACGGCGGAGAAATTTTTTCCAGTTTTGATGTGTCCCGCTCAAGGACCTTTAATTCCTCCCCGCAGCGCTCCAGCGCCCTCTGCACAAGATACGAGACAAATTCCTCCTGAAGTTTTATATTATCGTCGTTGTCGTAGAAGGCTTCTTCCGCCTCAACCATCCAGAACTCAGTTAGATGCCGGCGGGTCTTGGACTTTTCCGCCCTGAAGGTGGGACCGAAATTGTATACCAGCCCGTGGGCGAAAATAGCCGCCTCAAGATACAACTGCCCGGTCTGGGCGAGATATGCCGTTCCGAGGTCAAAATACTGCGTGGAAAACAGTGTGGTGCTTCCCTCCGCCGCGGTGGGCGTGAGAATCGGGGTATCTATCCGCACAAAACCCCTCTCGTAGAAAAAGTCCACCACCGCCTTTTCAACCTCGTTGCGGACCCTCATAATAGCCCGTTGTTTGCGGGAGCGAAGCCACAGATGGCGGTGGCTCATAAGAAAATCCACGCCGTGCTCCTTCTTCTGAATCGGGTATTCGTCGGCGATATGGATTATCTCAAGACCGGTCAGTCCCAATTCGTATCCCCACGGCGAGCGGGCATCCTGACGAACCACCCCGCGCACTATTATAGAACTTTCCAACGTGAGTTTGTTATACAGGTCAAAGACATAATCGGGGGATTCGCCCTTAACTCCAACCGCCTGCACATAACCGGAACCATCGCGGATAATGAGGAAAATTATTTTCCCCTTAGACCTTTTGTTGTAGAGCCATCCGCGAATTTCAACTTCCTGCCCAACAAAATCTTTGAGTTGCCTTATCCAGACGATTTTTCCCTCCTTGCTGTGCCGAGCAAATGATAATACTTTCACCATAACTTTTTGTCAATTAAAAAGTTTCATTTATTAGTAAACCAACCGGGGAATTCAATAAAAAAGCGCCCTCCCGCAGAGGGCGCAAAAACGCATAAATTAAGGTTTTGACGGCACCACCGGATTAGCCGAAATACTCCTTGATTATCTTGAGGACTTCCTCGCCGATTCTGTCCTGAGCCTCGCTGGTGGTGGCGCCCAGATGCGGAGTCGCGGAAACCAGCGGATGGTTCATCAGTTCGGGGTTGATGTTCGGCTCGTTTTCCCAGACATCAATTCCGGCGCCCCAGAGTTTGCCGGAATTCAGCGCCTCCAACAGCGCTTCTTCGTCAACAACGCCGCCGCGCGCAGTGTTGATTATCACCGCCCCGTCCTTCATCCTGGCAATTTCTTCCCTGCCAATTATGGGCTTGTCGGTCTTGGGGACATGGAGAGTTATGATGTCCGCGCGGGCGAGAAGGTCATCCAGAGAGACCATCTCAACATAGTCCAGTCCGGGGTCGGTGATATAGGGGTCGTGAGCGATGATTTTCATTCCCAAAGCGTGGGCGCGCCAGGCAACCTCGCGACCGATTCTGCCAATTCCGATTATCCCCAGCGTCTTGCCGAAAAGTTCGTGTCCCTGCGATTCCTTTTTGATTTTTTTGAAATCGTCGCCCTTGCGAAGTCTCCAGGTTGAACGCGCAACGAAACGATACACCGAGAACATATGGGCAATAGCCAGTTCCGCCACCGACGGCGAGGATGCCGCCGGAGTGTTGCGAACATCAATCCCCTTGCTTTTTGCATACTCGTGCTTGATGTTGTCAATTCCCACGCCGGCACGGATTATGACCTTCAAACTTCCCAGACCGGCATCAATTACCTTCTCGGTGACTTTGGTGGCGCTGCGGACAACCATAGCATTAAATCCGGGAACGGTCTTTACCAGTTCGTCCTCGTCCATACCGGTTTTGTAGAGCACCTCGTGCCCCATCTGCTGAATTCCATCAATCAATTTCTGGGACACCTTATCACACACCAAAATTTTTGCCATTTTACACCTCCAGTTAATCGGTTTTCAACAAACCATAGGCGATAATTTTGTAAATTTGCTCCTTTATATGCCAGATTGAATCGCTGAAACCGATATCAACGACATAATCGCTTATAAAGTGCAAAGTTCCAGCGAAGGACACTGCACCAAGCACGGTGAGGGCGGCATATTTCTCTTCAATTTCCGGGTTGACCTCGCCTCTCTTTTTAGCCTCTGCCATAACCTCGGAGAGCAACTGCATAGACCTGAGCCCGTAATCCTTTATTTCAATAAACCGGGGATATTCTTCGGGGAAATGTATGTAGTTGACTATAAGAAGGATGGATTCGGGATTTTTCCTATACATCTCCGAGCCAGCCCGCACGAACTCAAACAAAAAGTCCTTGAAGGGTTGATTTCTGTCAATCCGCTCATATTCTGCCGCCAGTTGCTCAAACAACTCCTTGACGCAGGTGATAAACAACTGTTCCTTGGAACCAAAATAGTAATACACCATCGGCTGGGTGACCCCCGCCGCCTCAACTATGTCCCTTATTGTTGTGCCGTGATATCCCTTGCGGGCAAAAATTTTCACAGCGGCGTCAAATATAGCCTTCCTGACCCCATCATCAGCCGGGGAGGTTTTGGCACCTCCCCGGCTCACTCTCCCCACTTTCCTCATAGTCCTAAAATCTCCTCTATATCGTTCAGCAACTCCTTAATCTCATCAAGGGTCAAATCACCCATATGAGCAATTCTGAAGGTTTTTTCCTTGAGATTGCCGTAGCCGTTGGAAATCATCTTACCCCGTTTGCCCAGTTCCTCGTTGAGTTCGGCGACATTGATACCCCGGGTATTCGCCACTGTGGTCAGCGTGACGGATTCATAGCCGGGTTCGGCGAACAGGTCAAAATACTGCTTCGCCCAGCCGCGGACATATTCCGCCATCTCAAGATGACGCTTATAGCGGTTTTCCATCCCCTCCTCAAGGATTCTGTCCAGTTGATAATCCAGCGCAAAAAGATGCGGGATAGCCGGAGTTGTGGGGGTCTGTTTCCTGCCGTCATACTTCATAAACACCTGAATATCAAAGTAATATCCACGGTTGGGCACCTGCTTGGATTTCTCCAGCGCCTTTTCGCTGACGACTCCTATCGCAAGCCCGGCGGGAAGCGCAAACGCCTTCTGTGTGCTTGTGAGAATAAAGTCAACTCCCAACTCATCCACTTTCAGAAGGTCTCCGCCGGCAGAACTGACCGCATCAACACACCAGACAACATCGGGGTATTTTTTCATCACCTCGGACAGTTCCTCAATCGGATTGCGCACACCGGTTGAGGTCTCATTGTGGGTGTAGAGCAGGCAATCATACTCGCCGGTGGCAAGTTTTTTGTCAATTTCCTCTGTGGGCATATGCTTGCCCCACTCAACCTCAATCACATCCACTTCCTTGCCGTTCGCCCGGGCGATTTTGACCCATCTGTCGGAAAACGCGCCGCAAATTGTCCCAAGCGCCTTTTTTGCGATAAAATTCCGGGTGGCAAGTTCCATCAGCCCTGTCCCCGAACTGGTGGAAAGGATGACCTTGTTGTTCGTGTAGAACACCTTTTGCAGTTTGGGGATGATGGAACTGTAAAGTTCCTGGAACTCTTTGGACCTGTGCCCAATTTGAGGGGTGGCAAGTTTCTGCAAAACCTCCTCTCTCACCTCTGTCGGTCCCGGGATAAACAATTTCTTGTGCATCTTTACCTCCTGAAATATGTTTTATGCGATAAGGCAAACCTTGAAAATCAAGATAATTTTTGAGGATAATTTAGCAAGAAAATTTGTCAAAATTTTCTCTTTTCCCGAAGGATGGCGATAAAAAAGCAAAAGGGTATTTTGCTTTTTAAGACCCGATTTAGAACCTCAAGTCTGATTGCAAAGTTTCTCACCGAAAGCGGGGAGACAGTGTCGGTTCTTTTCAAGGGGGCGCTTGCCTCCACCGGGCGAAGGGATTCGCCAGCAGCAAACCTTGTGCCCTTCGCGGTGCTGGAAATCATCTACTATGAGAAAGAGACCCGTGAGGTTCAAACCGGGAAGTCAGTAGCCATAGTTGAGGATTTTCCGCAGATAAGGAAGGACTACGAAACGCAGGTTGTGGCGGCGAAATTTGTCAAAACCGCCATAATTCCCGTCAAAGAGGGCGACAGATACCCCGAAATATACGACACAATCGTAGCGCTGTTCCGCCAGTGGGATGATATAACCCGCATCAATCAGGATTTGATCTGGGCGGGATTTCTGCTGTCAATACTCAATTTTTCCGGTTTTGCGCCGGCGATACACCACTGCGCAGTGTGTCAGGGGCAACTCACCGAGACGGGATTAAAATTTTCGCCCTCGGCGGGGGGGATAGTGTGTGGAAATTGCCCTGCACCAGAGGACAGTATCAATATAACGCCGAAAATCAAAGATGCCCTTGTATTTTTGCTCTCCAATCCCTTCAGGAGATACGGCAAATTGAATTTATCTGCCAAAGAATCTCGCCTTGTGCGGGAGATTATGGAAAAATTCTGGAATTATCACATAGGCAAACCGCCACACAAATAAAAAAGCCCGCCAAAATCTGGCGGGCTCATAGGATTCTCATAGAATTTGGTAATTAGTAGACCCTCTTGTATCCCTGAATTTTCTGGAACTTATAACTGATGTGGATGTTACCGTAGTCATCCTCGGAGTTAACCGTCAAAAGCAGATAATAGTCTCCGTCAATTTTTACATAATAACTATCACCGATGGTGACGCTCACATATGCGGTTCCAGTATCGGGAGGATATCCATTGCCATCGTCGGGGGCGAATGCAGTGGCACGAAGCCCGGACAGGTCAGACCACTCCGGCATTACATCAGGGGAGTTCAGTGTCTGGTCTCTGCTGTCCCAGACTACATCAATTTCGGGAGCATATTCGGCACGGGCGCTGTAAAGGATATATTCTCCGCTTTCTCTATCCCACGCTATACCGCTTTCATTGGCGGTTTCCCATCCTCCAAGCAAAATACCCTCCCTGTCAACCGTCTGAGTGCTGTAAGAAACCTCCTCGCTCTCCTCATCACCTCTGTACGCAGTAACTGAGATTGTTCCCAGTCCATCAGGACGGAAACTATAGTTGCACTCTCCGGGTTCAGTGGAGTCTATAAGTTCCCCGTTGAAATAAATATAATACCCGTCTATTCCGTCCTCTGTGTCCTCGGTGGGGGAAGCGATCCACGAAACGATAAGTCCCAAACCAGTTGCATCGGTTGGGTCAACTGCAACCGATATTCTTGAAGGCGGATCTATAGGACCTGTGGGTTCCTCCTCACATCCGGAAAAAATCAACACAACCATAGCCACCAATGATATCCACCATATCTTTTTCATACCTTACCTCCTGATTTATCTGTTCGCAGAGTCCCGCTTTCTACCTTACATCTTTCTACGAACATTTTTCTTCTTTTTAGAAGTCGCAGGCTTAGCCTTCTTTGTGGACTTTTTCGTCTTCCCCTCTTGGGACACATTCTGCTGAGTTCCCTGCTGGGCTTGCTCCTGAGTCTGCTGCTCAGTCTGGAAAAGTTCGGGATGATTGGTCTTGAGGTCATTGATGGTCTTTTCCAACTTGTCAACACGGGTCTGCAGTTTGGCAAATTCTGCGTTCATATTGTTGAGTTGAGAGGTCAGGTCATCAATCTGCTGTTTGAGCGCAGCAGCAGTGCCAGACTCCTTACACCCGGAAAACGCAAAAATACCAATCAACAACACTGCCGGCACTACCCACCATACCTTTTTCATCTTGCCCTCCTTTCAATTTTAGTTGCGGACTAAATAATAATACCGCCTCTGGATTTCGTCAACTATTTTCTCATCAATCAAAAGGGAAACCCCTCTTCAGGGTTTCCCCATCACAACCTCGGATGCTCCTCTACCAGCGCACAACAATCAACAAGCCACGACCGGCTACCTCACCAGAACCGCCCTTTTGATCACAGAATGCTCCCCGGCGTTTATGTGAATCAGGTACACGCCGGTGGGAAGTTCTGCGCCGGAGTTATCTGTGGCATCCCACACGAAGTTGTGGAAACCAGCCTCCAGCACCCCACGATACAGATTCCTGACCAGATGACCATTGAGGTCAAACACCTCCACGCTCACAGGAGTTTCCTCGGTCAGTCCAAGGCTGACATTGGTTGAGGTGTTAAACGGCGTTGGCGCCACATTGACCACCAATTTGTTCGGCAGGACAACATTGTCCTCAAGTGAAGGAGGCGGAGGCGGAGAACCGGCGGCATAATCTCTGTCACTGAACACTCTGCCAAGCGCCGCATAAGCCCTGTCCATAGTAAGAGTCCCATCGCCGTTGAGGAACAGCCAGTAAGCCTTCCCCGGCTCAAGCACCGAGGACTCAACATAATCCGAGCCATCATAGGTGAACACCGGCGGAATCAGAAGACGGTCAGGAACAGTCTGAATAGCGGTGATTGGATAGCCATCAGGATACATCGGACCGCCGAGCATCACCCAGCCGCGGGTGAACTCGGTATGGACAGTGAACACCGGCGCACCAGCGATATCCACATCCACATCCTGATTGGAATACACCCAATATCCCCTGCCGGGCTCAATCTCATCCACAGGATAGTATGCCCTGGTGGAATTATCATACTCAAACACCGCCACCGCAGTGGGGAACAACTGCTCCCAGTCCGTGGTGGGCGGAATTACCGGAAGCGCCACCATATTCCATCCGTGGTTCAGATGAATTGTGCAGACGACATTGTCATCGTCCGTGGGGTCATTGGGGTTGGTGCCCAGAGCGACTTCCTCGCCGTCGCTGAGCCCACCGCCATCGGTGTCATAACTGTGCGGGTCGGTTCTGTTCTCGTATTCCTCAAGATTGGTCAAACCATCGCCGTCAGGATCCCCAGAGGCGATGTCGGGAATCGTGTCCGAGCCGAAGAAGTAAATCTCCCAGTCATCGGCGATTCTGTTGCCGTTGTCGTCGGCGTCGGAGTTCGGGTCCAGAAGCGGCGAGGCAAGTTCGGACAGGTCCGACACGCCATCGTTATCACTGTCAATGCTGTTCGGGTTGGTGCCTGCGGCATACTCATCGCGGTTGGACACAAGGTCGCCATCGGGGTCATCGGCAGGATTGCTCTCGTTGGGCGAATCAAAGTAGAAGTTCTCCCACCAATCGGGAATTCCGTCGCCATCCTGGTCAGCGACATCGTAGAATCCAACATAAATCGTATCCGGCGCACTGAGATTGAGCGCAGAGTCAACAGCGGTGATTATCAGCATATAGTCGGCGCCGAGCATAAGTTTGTCCACCACATACTCGTGGACATCGCCGGGGATTTCCGTCTGCAGGAACACATCGCCGTCGGTGTTGGCGACCCTGAACAGATACTCATACACTCCGCCCTCGCCGGTCCACGCCACATCCAGAGTCCTTTCCGCCAGATTCGGCGTGGCGTAGTCAAAGGCAACAGCGGGCGGGATTGTGTCCCTGTCGGCGGGGTCAACACCGCCCGGCACGACGATGAGAATCTCTCCCTCGTTGCCGGAGTTGTCATAGGCGGAAATCCCAAACACAAACGCCGTCCTCAGACTCTCCGGAATCATAACCTTGGCGTTGTCAAACAGGAAGTAGTTGGCGCCGGCGACATCGTTTCCCTCCCACCAGTCGTAAGTGCCATCGCCGTTGTCCCAGCCCTTGTAAACCTTATATCCGGCGATATCGGGTTCGTTCACACGCTCCCAAACAAGGCGGATATTTTCATCATCCACCCACGAGGCGATGGCGAACTCAGGCGCCGACGGCGGAATGGTGTCCTCGGGGAAGTGAATCACAGTGGCGCTGTCAACAAATTGAGCGAAACGGTTATACTTATCCTCGGCGTAAGCCATCAGGATATAATCGCCCTCAACAAAGCCGAGGTCCTCAAAGGCGAAGTTCCGGTCAACCGGTTCATCGCCGGCGAGGGTGAGTTCTGCAATCGGCTCAGGACCAGATTGAATATCCAGAGGCTTGAGCATAAGGGTCAGATACACGGTGTCCTCGGGGCTGACGCCGTCAACACCGCCGGTGATGTGGAAACCATCGGAGTTGACCTCGGTGGAGAGCGCAATCTCCATAGGACGATAGAATCCCTTAACCTGCACAGGGTGGTCCGAATCGCCGGCGGGAATGTCGCTCAGATGCACGGTCCAGATACCGGGGATGTTTCTTTTGACCGCAATTCCACGATAGAAATTGCCGTCGTAATATCCCTCAACCCTCACAAGTTCGGCGTCCTCGTCAAAGGAGCAGGAGTCAAGGGTAATCAGATGACCATCGGGCGTCTCAACGGAAATGTTGGGCGTGATGTCCTCATCAGTCCTGACTATGAACAGGTTAACCTCGGTGTTGCCGATATTGTAAGCAAGGTCCTCCTCCACAGTGGACTTGTAGAATCTTCTATACATCTCCACAGGTGTGTAGGAGCGAGCCTCCTCCATAAGCGAGGTATGTCCGTCAATGTATGCGAATGTGGGTCTGAGTCCGAGGAAATTGAGATAAGCCTCACCCTTGACGCCCCAGTGTCCGCCGGAGTCTCCGCCGTGGTGGAACTCGCCGTAGTAGAGAGCACCGTCAACCTCAATGTCGCGGGTCGGGAACAGCCAGGCGATTGCGTGATGTCTGATGTGGACCTCAGCGTCGGTGGTGCCGAGAAGATGGAACCTTCCAACAGGCTCACGCCACATAGACAGATCCGTTCCGCCCTGCGCCCAGATATGGTCGGTGATTCCGGTTCGCAGGTTGGCATAACCCATAAGCGCCCATCCGCCGCCGCCGTAGTTCCACCAGTAGCGGAATCCTCCGGAACCACGGGCGAGGTGCTCAAGGAACCTGACATCCCCCTCAAGTGCGAACATATCCTCGGCAAAATCTATGGTCACCTCGGGTTCCATTCTCACCACAGAGCCGAAATACGGCACCGATGGACCACCCGACAACTGGCATCCAAACTGAACAAACACATTGTCAGGGTCGGTAATGTGGCGGACCTCTCCTTCAACTCCGGTGAGGAAGAAGCCTGTGCTTCCGAGAGGAACCCCCGGACTCCAGCCCATAAACTCAAGCCTCACATCGTCCATCCCGACATCACGGATTATGGTGACATAGGCGCCGATATATGTGTCTCCGCCGAGGTCTGGCATAAGCCCGGAGATGGAAAGCCGCCCGCCGCCGGAGAACCGGGTAATCATACCATCCTCCCAGACAAGGCGCATCCTCGCCCTGCGGATACCCACAGTGTGTCCACCAGCCGGGAACACAAAGTCCGGAAATGTAATGGCAAGGTCAAGATTTATCAGTTCCCCGTGATATATGGCAAGAGAACGGGCGTCAATTTCAAAATATCCGCCGTCAATGAATGTGGTTGACGGAATCAGCGAAGAGTTAACCTTGAGGTAAATCCTGCCAGCCTCAATTGTATCGCCGGTGACATAGGCATCCCGGAATTTGAACTGGAACGCATTATCCCACAGCCCGATCTGAAAATCATCAATGAACCACTCCACCTCGCCGTCGTAATAACTGCGCCTGTGAACGCCAATTCCGCCGATGAAGTTGGGACCATTGTTGATTGCGATTTCGCCGGAAATCTCCCAGTAGCCGTCGTCTATGTCAATATAAGCGGGGTCCAAAGATGCGGTGTAGGAGAACGGCGCCCCCAACAGCGAATCCGGTGTGATTCTATCACGGATGGAATCCGGAAGCATTGAGGTGGAGGGGTCAAATCTGAAACGAATTCCGGAAGATGTCAGGTCAAATGCCCCGCCATACACATAGGGCATTGAGCCATCCTCGTGCACAAACCGGGCGACACCGGTCCCCGCACCAAGGTCAAGGTCAATGTATGCCCCCAGATCGCCGACGGAACCTATGCGGGCAATGGTGTCCCCCTCGCTGTTGACAAACCTGATGTTTCCGTAGATTCTGTTGCCATCTATGTGGTTGGAGCAAATCTCATAGGAGCCGTAATCAACGCAGGTGAGTTCCTCATACACATTGCCCACAAGAATCACAGTGTATTCGCCCACTTCGGTGTGGACGAACAGCGTGCCGGCATATTCGGTTGAGGAGGAATACGGGCAGAATCTGATTGTTATGTATCTGTATGAGCCGGGGTCAACGGTGAAGGTGTCGTGTTCGGTGATGGTGAACGCCCCCGAACCCACAAGGGTCAGCCCCGTGACGGCGATGGGTGTGTCCCCGTTGTTGCGCACGGTGATTCGCTTGGTCTCGCACTCGTCCGTGGCGACGCTGTCAAACAGCAGGACCTCGGGGGTCACCGAAAGGTTCATCATAGGTGAGGCGGTCCCCACGCCGCTGAGGACAACACTCTTGATGGGTGAATGCGAATCGTTGGAGAAAATTGTCATCCTGCCAGCAATTTCGCCGGTATCGGAGGGACAGAAGCGGACCTCAACACTGTCGGTGCCATCGGGAGCAAGGGACATCGGACCGGAGAAAATAACCGTGAAATCGCTTCCCTCGGTTCTGATGGAATCAATCCTGAGGGTGTCATCGCCGGTGTTTGAGAAAATCAGGTGGGCGCTGGCACATTCTCCCACGGAAACTTCCCCGAAGTCCATAGGGTTAGGGGAAACATTCAACTGCGCTCCGGTGGGCGAGTAAACCCAGATGGAGGCAAAGGCAGTATCCGAATTCCCGCAGGGGTCATAGACCACAAGGAAGACATTATACATTCCCTCGGTGGTGTATGTATGAGAGGTGATTGCGGCGGTATCTGAGGAGCCATCGCCGAAATCCCAGCGGCGGGAGACTATGTATCCCGTGGAGGTATCGGTGAAATAAACCGTCAGCGGGGCGGTGCCCACTGAAGGCGATGCCCATATCCCCGACACAGGCTCGGGACAGCCCACATTTATCTCAACGGTGACAGTTTCGGTGTAGCAGAAATTGGAGACCACTAACATAGCGGTGTATGTTCCCGGCTCGGTGTATGTGTGGACCACAGAGTCAGCCAGGGAACTGTCGCCATCGCCGAAGTAGATGACGAAATTGTCCACAGAGCCGGTGCTCTGGTTTTTGAAGGTCACCTCAAGCGGGGCGGTTCCCTCAACCGGGAACGCATACAGGTTCGGGGAAATCTCCTCGCAGCAGTTCTTGTCAAATCTCACATCGTGGTCCTCGCTGGAATACGCCTCTTCCCACACCACCACAGGACATCCGCCGGGAGCCTCATTGGACACAGCGACAGCCGGATAGGTCTCGGCGGCGGTAGCCTCATCGGAGACATCTATTCTGCCGCTCCAGTATTCTTCATCATAGTTGAGGGAGGCGAATTTAATTTTGCCCTGCTCCCAGTAGGCAGCCATAAACCCGGTTTCGCCGGCGGCGACATCGGGGAACTTTTCATTGAAATATGACGCATCTACAGAGCCGTCGCTCCAGGAGGAGCCGCCATCGGTGGTGCGGACGAACTTTATATCGTGGTCGGAATCGGAGAAGCGATAGGCATAGACGACAACGGCATCATCGCCATTGGCGGCGATTCTCGGCTGGAAACCGGAAGATGCAATCTCAGAACCCGACCAGGAGGCTCCGTAATCGGAACTTATGGCACACCACAGAGCGCCGGTCTCACCGGACGATGTCTGTGTCACTATGGCGATTTTGCCCCCGGTCAGGTAGGCGATATCGCAGTAGTCGGTTCCGGTGCTGGTGAAATCCATCGGGCTCCAGGTCACGCCGAAATCGGTTGATTTGGCAAAGTGGACATCCGTGTCAAAAATGCTGTTGGAGATGTAGGCGACATACACATAGTAATAGGAGTCGCCGTCCACGGTTATGCGGGCGTTGTATTTTCCCGTGAATGCGGAACCATCAACGGAATGGGTTTCGCCGCCGGAGCCGGAAAAACTGAATCTGGCGACCTGGACATCGTTGCCGCTGGTGTGATAACTTACAAAAACCCAGTTCTGCACTCCTTCACCGATGGCGATATCTGGACAGTGA
>JAMOPH010000115.1 GCA_027064665.1 bacterium
CCAGTGGGATATTGATATCTCCCGCAGGTCCACACCGTCGGCAAGGATTCTGCCCTCGGTGGGGTCATAAAACCTTGCCAAAAGGTCCGCCACGGTGGATTTCCCGGCTCCCGAGTGCCCCACAAGCGCCACAATATGCCCACGGGGTATCTCAAGGGAGAGATTTTTTACCGCATAGTCCTCTGCGCCCTCATATCTGAAGGAGACATTCTCGTATTTTATTCCCCTCTCCAGCGAGGAAATCGGCTTGTGCCCCTCAGAGACCGTGATTTTCGGCTGATGGTCAATGACCTCAAACACCCTTTGGGCAGCGGCAAGCCCCTGCTGAACCCGGTTGACCTTGTCCACAAAAGATTTTACCGGATCCATCAGAAGCAGAAGCGTGATGATATACTGTATGAACTCCGCCGGTGAGGGACCGGTTCCCGCAAGGACTCTGCGCCCGCCATACCACAGAAGCGCAGACGCCACCGCCGCCCCCACTATCTCGTTGAACGGTCCTGCAAGCCGGTTCACGCGATACATCTTCATCAGACTGCGAAGGTAATTGTCCGCCACACGGTTGAACTTGCCCAGTTCGTAGGAGATTGCGTCAAACACCTTGACCACCCGTATCCCGGCAAGACTTTCCTGAATTATGGCGGTCAGTTCTGCCATCCTCTCCTGCATCCGTGTGCCATAACGCCGCAGAAATTTTCCAATCACAGACATAACCGCCACGATAATCGGCGCCACAATGGTTATCAGAAGCGTCATCCGGGCGTCAATTGACAGCAGAAACGCATAATACACAGCCACCTGAAGCGGGTCCCTTATCATATCCACTATCGTCACCGCCACCGAGTTCTGCATCATCTGCACATCGTTTATGATTCGTGAAATCAGTTCGCCAATCCGTGTGCGATGGAAAAACGCCAGCGGAAAATTCAGGATTTTTGCGAAAAGTTGTTTGCGGAAATCGTTGGTCACGCTCTGCAGAAGATACATCGTGGTCACATTCTGGATGTATCTGAACAGGTTTTTGGAGAGGACAATCACCAGCAGAAGGATGCAGAAATGGCGCAGCGTTGCGATTGGGGTGTCCCGGTATATCAGCGGCGCCAGAGCGGCGGAGATTTTTGCCCTCAGCATATCCGAACCGGCGAATTTGCTCATCTGCGAGGCGATTGTCGCTTTCTCCGGCTGGAACAGGGCGGTCAGCACCGGACCAACCATATACACCATCGCAAGGTTGGACAGCGCAAAAAGTATCATTGAGGTGACCGATACAATCAGCAGATGCCACCGCTTCAGCGTCGCTGAGAAAACCCGCCACCACAGTTTGAACGAACTCTGTCGCCCGCCTTTTTCCATTGAATACAAGCAAAACCCTTTTGGGGAACTTTGCAAGGAATTTGAGATTTTCTACAAGGAGCGGTGTCTTTCAAAAATTGAAAGTTTGTTTTCAAAAATTGAAAATTTCTCTTGACAAAATTGAAAATAGTCCTATCGTTTTATGCGAAGGTGAGGAGGTGGCGAAATGAAAAACTCTTTAACTCACTGCCCGAAATGCGGTGGGAAACTGGTTGTCAGAGAATACGAGTGCGAGACCTGCGGAACCCAAATCCGGGGAGTTTTCAGCATCGGTGGGCAGATTTCTGACGAGCAGATGGAGTTGATAAAACTTTTCATCTCGGTGTATGGAAACATCGGCGAGTTCGCCAAAAGACTTGGCGTCAGCCGACCCACGGCACGGGCGCGCCTGCGCGAGTTGGGAAAATCTCTGGGATTGAATATGGACCACACGGAGGAGTCCTCCTCTGAGGTTTTAGATGCCCTTGAGCGGGGCGAGATTTCGGTTGAGGAGGCTATCCAGAAACTGAGAGAAAGATAAACCGGGAGGTGAAAGATGAGAGAGGAAGAACTCAAAATCCTGCGGATGCTTGAGGAGGGCAAAATCACCGCGGAGCAGGCGGAAAAACTTTTGGAAGCGCTGCGGAAACCCGAGGAAGAGCCGGAGACCAAACCGCGCCGGGCGAGATGGCTTCGCATCCGGGTTTATGAGAACGGGAGAGAAAAACCTAAAGTCAATATCAATGTCCCGCTGGGGCTTGTTAAAGCACTCAGTAAGTTGGGAGTGAAATTTATGGACAAAGTCCCCGACCGCGTGCGCGAAAAATTGGAACAACAGGGCGTTGACTTTGACCTCAATTCCATCACCCCCGAGCAAATTGACGAACTGACAAACTCCCTCACCAGCGAGGGTCCCCTCAAATTAGTGGATGTTGACGACACCGAGGAAGGCGAAAAGGTGGAAATTGTGATAGAGTAATTCCTCCGGGGCGATATGGGCGTCCGGGCGCCGAAAATCTTGTAAATTCTCGGTCAGCCGCCGCGAATAAAAGGTATCCTCCCCACATAGCACACATTTTCCCCGTCATAGCACAGGCGGAGTGGATATACTTCCACGCCGGCGCGCACCGCCCGGTGAAACACCTCCGCAAAGTCCGGGTCGGTCTCGGCGTTGGGGGCGAAAATTTCGGCGGACGCAAACACCAGAAACACCGCCGCAGAGCGGAATCCCTCGCCGCGCAGGGCGATGAGTTCCTCCATATGCCGCCTGCCGCGGGTTGTGGGGGCATCGGGGAAAAGGGCAACGCCGCCCCGGGCAAGAGTGCACCCCTTTACCTCCACCCAGATTTGTTCCCCACCGGCGCGAATCAAAAAATCCAGCCGACTGGAGCCATACTTCACCTCGGGATGAATCTCCTCCACCGCGCCGAAGGGCGAAATTTCCGGTATCTCAAAAATTTTTTCCGCCACCGCACGATGGTATCCCGAATGCACCAGCACCCACCGGTCGCCGACTTTGCCGGCTAAAAGGTCCCAGCGGGTTTTGCGGGCGGGATTGTCCGCGCGGGCAAGAAGAACCTCGTTGCCTTCATACAAAATTTCGGTGAGTCTGCCCGGGTCGTGGATGTGGACCAACTCAACCCTGCCGGGGGCAGTCTCCACCTCGCCGACAAACCGGTTGAGCCTTCTGACGAACCGTCCCCGCCGGTCGTGGGGGATTTCTATCAGGTTCACGCTCATCGCCGGAATCTCTCCGCAAAGTGTTGCACCGTCAGCGAAAGCCCCTTATCAAGCGGGGTCTTTGGGGCAAGACCGAGGAATTTCAGAAGCGAAATGTC
>JAMOPH010000116.1 GCA_027064665.1 bacterium
ATGCAACTGTATCTTGTTCTGTGGCGGGTTCTCTTTGGACACTTTGCCCCCAGACGAGCCCCGCCAGCAGGAAAAACAAAAAAATTTTGCTTAGATGACGCATACTTGTGGAAAAATAACTTTTCTGTTCATTCTGTCAACGGCAATAATTGTCGCTGTGGCACAGCCGATTGAGGTGTATTTTTCCCAATCTGTGGACACCTCTTTGCACATCGGTATTCCGCCAGACAGCTGGAATATACGCTTAGACAGTCTCCTGGCGGAATATATAAACATGGCGGAGTATTCTGTGGATTTTTGCATATATAATGTGGACACAACTGCGGCAAGGTTTCTATTCCCGGTGATTAGAAATGCTATAGGTAGAGGTGTCAAGTTTAGAATGATATTTGACCATAATATGGACTATTTAGAATTATTTAATCTATTGGATTCATTAGATATCCCATATATTCTTGGATTATCAAGCAGAAAAATGCATATCAAGATGTTTCTAATAGACGCAAGAGATACGGATACGACTAACGATATTGTAATAATATCCAGTAGCAACCTAACCTCGGACAATCTGTTGAAAGATGCCAATAACACAGTAGTAATCCATTGGCATACCCTCGCCCGCGAACTTTTAGGTCAGTTCGCAATATACTGGGGAGACACCGGCGACACCCCCAACCCGGATAATGCTGATTTCTCCAACGGCTATCCCGATACAATAGAGCACATCCTTTATGGACCCGATGCTGTATTAGAAGTGTATTTTTCCCCGCAGAAAACTTACAATGAAGAGCGTATTTATGAGATACTGTCAAGTGTTGACTATGAGATGTATTTCGCTATAAATGTTTTCACTAATAGATCAGGGCGATTTGAAGAAATTATGAAAAACTTCTTTTATGATGGTGGTGATTTACGAGGAGTTTTTGGAGGTTTGCAAGCGCGTCAGACATATAGCGTATATTTGAGAATGCTCGGTTTAGCCGATGAAGACACGCTAAATTGGGAAATACATCCACCAGTTATGGTGGATAGCCTACCAACCGGAGGTGACTTGCATTCAAAATATCTCATTGGCGACGCCCGCCATCCAGACTCTGACCCCTTCGTCCTCACCGGCTCTATGAACTGGTCTTACGCAGGACTACACACCAACAACGAATGTGTCCTGATTATCCACAATTACGAGGTCGCCCAAAAGTTTCTGGCGGAGTTCGCCACAAGATATGTTGAGGGCGGCGGCGATACTCTCGCATCAATCCCAGAACTTCCCGCACACAACGAAAAAATAATAAAAATATTCCCAAATCCGGCGTTTGATGTGATAGATATATACCCCCCTGTCGCCGCAAAAATTTATGACCTTTCCGGCAGGGAAATCGGGGAATTTTCGCCGCCAATAGATGTCAGGAATCTGCCGTGCGGGATATATTTCATCCGCACCGGCGAGGACCTGCACAAAATTTTTATCGCCAAATAAAACTTGCACCCGCCGACTTTTTTGATATTTTTGCAGACAAACCCGAAGGGAGGCAAAATGTCCGAACTAAGACACGACCCTGTGCAGAAAAGATGGGTTATTATCGCCATAGAAAGGGGCAGAAGACCCTCGGATTTCAAGACGCCGCCGCTTGAGACACGGATTGTCCGCACCTGTCCGTTCTGCCCCGGCAATGAGGACAAGACACCGCCTGAGATATATGCCGTCCGCCCCGACAACTCGGCGCCGAACACCCCCGGATGGAAACTCAGGGTCATTCCCAACAAGTTCCCGGCGCTCAAAATTGAGGGCGACCTCAACCGTCGTGGTCTGGGGCTGTATGACCTTATGGACGGAATCGGCGCCCACGAGGTCATCATTGAGACGCCCGACCACAACGCCCACATCGGCACTATGCCCACCGAGGATGTGCTTGAGATACTCAAGGCATATCGGATGAGAATATCCGACCTGTTCAACGACAAGCGGCTCCGCTATGTGTTGATATTCAAGAATTACGGCGAGGCTGCCGGGGCAAGTCTGTCTCATCCGCATTCGCAACTTATCGCCACGCCAATCACTCCACGCACCGTGGCGACAGAACTTGACTCCGCACGGGAACACTACCTCGCCAAGGAACGATGCCTTTTCTGCGATATAATTCATCAGGAGAAGGCTCTCGGCGACCGGGTTGTGTATGAATCCGAAAAATTCTTCGTCTTCTGCCCGTTTGCAAGCCGGTTCCCCTTTGAGATATGGATTCTGCCCAAGCAGCACTCCCACGATTTTGCCCTCACCGACGACGAGACACTTATAGACCTTGCCCGGACACTCAAAATCACGCTTTACAAACTGCGTGTCGCCCTCAATGACCCGCCATACAACTATGTTCTCCACACTGCACCGAACTACCACGTGTTCCGTCCGGGAAGACCCAACTACTGGCAGACTCTCCCCTACGACTGGCACTGGCACATAGAAATTATTCCCCGGCTGACAAAAATCGCCGGGTTTGAATGGGGTTCTGGATTCTACATCAATCCCACACCGCCGGAGATGGCGGCGGAATTTCTGCGCTCCGTCAAGATAGATGACCTTGACCTCTAACCAACGGAGGCAACGATGGGATTTCTTCCGCCGGAAAAACAACTTGAGATAATAAAGCGAGGCGCCGTTGAGGTTATCCCCGAGGATGAACTGCTTGAGAAACTGCGGGAATCCTACAAGACCGGGCGCCCCCTGCGGGTAAAACTTGGCTGCGACCCCTCTGCGCCGGATTTGCACCTCGGACATTCGGTAGTCCTGAGGAAACTCCGCCAGTTTCAGGATTTGGGGCATCAGGCGATACTTGTGGTGGGCGATTTCACCGCAATGATTGGCGACCCCTCGGGGCGCAACAAAACTCGCCCGCCGCTTTCCGCTGAGCAGACCAGGAAAAACGCCGAGACCTATGTCCGGCAGGCGGGCAAAGTGCTGAATCTGGACACGCTTGAAATCCGCTTCAACTCCGAATGGCTGGGCAGGATGACCTTCGCCGATGTCATCAAACTCGCCTCAAAATACACCGTGGCACGGATGCTTGAGCGGGACGATTTTGAGAAAAGATATAAAAACGAAATCCCCATCTACATCCACGAGTTCTTGTATCCGCTGGCGCAGGCTTACGAT
>JAMOPH010000117.1 GCA_027064665.1 bacterium
AAACCGCGCTTGAGATGGCTGATTTCAAAAAACTGCGCCAATTTGAGAAAAACATCGCCAAAATTCTGGGGGGAATATGACAAACTGGCTCGCATACATCGGAATTTACACCCTCGGGATGGTGCTTTGTGTTGCGGCGAACTGGGGAATACAATTTTTCCTCCGCACCGTGTTTGATTACACTCCCCGCAAAATTTCCAGATGGATAGGGATATTGGAGCGCCTGCTGTTGTTCTGGGTAATCACTATGACAGGGCAGTTCGGGATAGTGGGCTGGGTTCTCGGGGCAAAAGCGGTGGCGCGGTTCGCCCGTGCCGAGGACCCCCACGAAAGCGGAATATACTTTGTCGGCACACTGCTGTCGCTACTTCTGGGGCTGGCAATCTCGGTGGGCACGATGGAACTTCTGCCATAGGTCTATCTCCACCAATCCCGGATTGTGGACACATAAAATCCGGGGCAGAGTTTCGGGGCATATTCGTTGTGCCCGTGGATTTGTTCGGGCGGGATGGCAAACTCTTTCATCAGGCGGGCGACTAAATCCCTCAAAGAGCCCAACTGTCTCGGTGTGAACCACATCTCCGGCGCACCGATAAATTTTGGATTCCCCACCAGACATATACCGATGGAATCTTTATTGTGTCCTTTTGTGTGGGCGCCCTCCTGCCAGAGGGGTCGCCCCTCCTCCACAAGACCGTCCTCCTCGGGGTTGTATTGGCTGTGCGGCAGCCGGCGCCCGTTGAGTATCACATAGTGATAGCCCACATCCACAAAGCCGCGCTGGATGTGCCACTGCCGAAAAAGCGCCACATCGCCGAAATCGGACGCCGAGCAATGTATTATTATCCTTCGGATCTTGCGGGATCGTCCCATAGTCCCTCCTCAAAAAGTCCCTCCTGATCAAAGAGCGTGTTTCCTAAAAGAAATCTTATCTGCGGCGGGAACTGGTGATATCTTTTGCCGTCTAACAGGTCGCCGCCGCGGTCCGGGGAATCTCCGCCCCACTGTTTGAAATAGAACGCCACGCCGGCGGACTCGCACTGGCGCTTAATGTCTAAAACCCATTGTTTTTTCATCGGGCGCGCCCGCGGTCCCGATTCCCCGCCAACCACCACCCAGTCAATCCCCTCAAGCGGCAAATTGGGCATCGGACCCAAAAGCGGCTCCAGCGACAGAAACCGGACTTTAGCCGGCACCTGCCGAAGTTGGTCTATGCGGAAATAGTATTTTTTCAACTCCACCGTGACACCGACCCAGATATTTTCGGTCCAGCGCAGGCGCGGGGCAAGTTTTGCCAGCCGCCACGAGCGCTTGGTCAGAAGTTGGAAAATATGCCAGTGGGCGCGGTTCATCACATCAAAGACCTTTGCGATGAAATCCTCGGGCACCGCCTCGGCGAAAAGGTCCCCCATTGACACCACGAAAATTATTGAGGGTTTGCGCCACTTTTTGAGCGGATATTCCAGCACCTCGGGATGAAGCGTGAGTTTAAAGCCGTTGCGGTATTTCTCCACGCCCAACTCCTGCAGATGGCGCGCCAGCCGCTCGGCGTAGCAGTTTTTGCACCCCTCACTGAACTTAAAACACCCCGTGACGGGATTCCAGGAAATTCGGGAGACTTTTGCTTTTATTCCATAGGGCATAATTTTATTATATTGGTAAGTTCAGGGGAAGCAACCATCCGTGGAAAGCGAGAGCAACCCGGGCAATCAAAAGGGAAAATGGATGTGCGCTTCTCTAAAATATGGCTTTCGGTCTCGCTATTTTGGACAATTGCGGCAGCCGCAGGGCAAAATGGAAATTCTGTGCATCTGTCAATTCAGTATCTCGGGCTGACATTTCATCCCGGAGGCGGGAACCTACCGGAACAGTATCCTCTAAAACTGGACAGGAAAGGCTACTTGGTGCTTGAAACGGGAGGAGTTGCTGGAATAGACTATTATGTTCATCCCTATTTTTTCGCAAGATTTGCAGGGGCGTTTTTCCTTGACTGTGCGCAACTGCCCGCGGGATTCGTCCATATCGGAATCAGAGGGATAATGTTGAAGAAGCAGAGGCACACTATCAGCGGCGGAATGGGACCTACTCTAATTTTCAGGAAAGACTGGCATTCCCTGCCCGGATATAATGGCGATAAATTTTACGACGGACGAGTCTTCAAAGGCTGGCAGTATAGATTTATTTTATACGGTGGAGAATTTGAATATTCCTACAAAATTTCCGACAAAATTAGATATCAATTTTCAATCATCCCCGGATATCCGTTTGTTATAACCATAAAAACGGGCATAGGCGTAAAGATATAATTCCTCACCTTCCCACATCCCAGCGCACCACAAACTCGGATTTCCACACCGTCTTCACCCGCCCGTCGGGGAATGTAATCTGGATATCCGCGGGATACGATGCGGGTTCAAGGTCGGTGTCTGTCGGCGACAAACTCAACCGCATTTTGCCGGCGGAAGGGTCGTAGATTTCAAGGGATTTTTCCAGAAGCGCAGTTTCGTCATCCTCCCGCCGGCGGACGGTGAATTTCGCCGTGGCATCCGTGAGGTCCACCGGGGCACCGGCGCAATCCACCACGGAGATGTCCACCTCCAACGAGTCCCCGCGGAACACCGGGATTGCCCGCCGGGAGTGGCTATCCAGCACTGCCTCAATTTCGTCGGGCGCAAGGCGGAGAACCAGCGGCTCAATGCTGACCGCCTGCCACGAACCCGCCCCGTGGGATGAGGTCAAAACCTCGTCAATCTGCTCCGGAGTGGGCGGGGACTGATAATCTTCAGATGCCAGCCGGCTTGAAATCGGGGCATCAAGGTTGTTCGCGCCGCCGATTCCACGAAACGCAATCCCGGCGACATCCTGCCGGTCCACATCGGTGCTGTCGGTGTGGAACACGCACACATACACGCCATCGGAATCCGGGGTGAACTGAACATAATACAGCCCCGCGCCCTGCTCAATGGCATAAATAGTCGCCACAGGGTCAGCGGTGCCTATCTTATAGACACTTGCCGTGATGTCTGTTAGTCCCGTCTTGGCTTGCCCGCTCGCCGTATAATATGCCACAAATGTTATAGTTTCACCTGCCCGATATATCATAATTTCCCCCT
>JAMOPH010000118.1 GCA_027064665.1 bacterium
GGATTTTCATCTTTTGCTTTCCCGGTCTTAATGGTTCCCATTGTGGTGTCCTCTATAAGCGATGACTGGTTGGGATTTATAAGCGCTGCGGTCTGTGTGATGCTTGTGACAATTGGTTTTCGCGGCGATGTCGTCTTTGTGATTTCGTATCTGCTTGCTTCTGCAGTTCTTTCCTTTAGAGCAAAAAGTGTTCAGTTTAAAAACCTGTTTTACAGACCGATAACCTACTCAACGGTGATCGGGATACTTACGGTGGTAATTTTGAACCTCGCTCTTTTTGGAATTGTGGACATTAACTTAGTCAAATTCGCCGCCGAGTTTGGTGTGGCTTCGGTGGTCTCACCATTTTTGGGAGTGTTATTGCTGCCGCTTGCCGAAAAGATATCCGGAAGCGCCACCATTTTCACTCTGATGGACCTTACCGACCTGAACACCGTTTTGCTGAAAAAACTTGCTGTTGAGGCACCGGGGACATATAATCATTCGGTTCTTGTGGGAAATGCCGCCGCAGCAGCAGCAGAGGCTATCGGCGCTAATCCTGCCCTTGCCAAGGCGGGCGGATACTATCACGATATAGGTAAACTTGTCAACCCCCAGTATTTTGAGGAGAACCAGACGGGACACAATCCCCACAGAAACCTTTCCCCCTTTGAAAGTTATAGAATAATTGTGTCTCACACCGCCGAGGGAGTAGAAATTGGCAAACTTCACAAACTCCCCAAAAAAATCCTTGACATAATTCAGCAGCATCACGGGACCTCTGTGGTGGAGTATTTCTATTTGAAGGCAAAGAGTTTAAACCCCACAGTGACCAAAAACGAGTTTAGATATCCCGGGCCCAAGCCGCAATTTGTTGAGGCTGCGATTATAATGATATGCGATGTTGTTGAGGCGGCTCTCAGAAGTCGCCGGGATTCGCTCCCCGAAAGCGTTGATGAAATAAAATCCTTTGCCTGGAAACTTATCCTTGATAAGATAGAGGATGGGCAGTTTGACGAGGCGCCCATAAGCGTGGCTGACATAAAAAAGGTAATTGATGTAATCGTGCCTATCTACAAGGGGGTTTATCATTCAAGGGGGGTTCACGAAAGGGTTGAGGAGCGGCAAACTTAACAGGAGCATAGGGAGGTATGGAAACCACCATAGTTTTATCCTTCTTGGGGGCATTGCTCTCAGCACTATTATTATATTTTGTGTCTGCTATGGAGGTGGCGATATTTTCTCTTAAGAATTATGACTTATCAGATCTCAGAGGGACCAAAAAATGGCTTATTCAACTGACGAAAAGAAGTGGCAGGGTTGAGGCTTTCTTCATATCCGCCAAGGGAATATTTCTGGGACTTCTGGCTGTGTGCATTCACATATATTTTGAAAACACCGTAGTTGCCGGACATATCTTTGTCCGATATCTGATTGAGTGGGTTCTTTTCGCAAGTATCGCTGTTTTGGCTATGATCGTCCTTCCTTCCTCGGCGGTCAACTGGGATGAGCGCAAAACTCTGGCGTTTTCTTGGCTTCTGTTTGTCCTGTATGTGCTGATTTACCCGATAACCATTATCGCAAGGGTGGTGCTGGACTTTATCCTGCGCAGGAGCGGTCTTGAGGAGGGACTGCGCAGTCTGGCTATGCAGAGGCAGTTGGCATACATCGCCGAGGATTCCACAGCACCTCTTGAGGCTGAAGAGCGCACGATGATTCGCCATATTGTGGATTTTGTGGACACCACCGTGCGTGAGGTTATGGTGCCAAGAATTGATATGGTCTGCGCACCGGTGGATTCTGCCCCGGAGCAGATTATTGAACTTATAAAGGAACACGGGCACTCCCGCATCCCTCTCTATCAGGGCAAAATTGACAATATCGTGGGAATTTTATACGCCAAGGACCTGCTGATTTCTATGGGCGAAAACGGCGGCGAGATTAAACTGGCAAGAATCTGCCGAAAGCCCTATTTTGTCCCGGAGTCCAAACTCATAAGCGACCTGTTGGAGGAGTTCAAACGGGAAAAACTTCATATCGCCATCGTGGTTGACGAGTTCGGCGGTGTCGCTGGGCTGGTCACTATGGAGGACCTGTTGGAGGAGATTGTCGGCGAGATTCAGGACGAATACGATGAGGAGGAGGAACTCGTCCGCCGCCTTGATGAGAATGTCTGGCTGGTTTCCGGGAAAACGCCCATTGATGAGTTCAACGAGGTCGCCGATGTGGAACTTCCCGAGCAAGAAGATGCCGACACAATCGCCGGCCTCGTGTATCAACTGACGGGAACTATCCCAAAACCGGGGGATAAAATTGAAATCCCAGAGCAGAATTTGATTATTATAGTTGATTCCCTTGACGCCCAAAGAATTAACAAGGTGAAAATTATCAAAAAAGAGAAGGAAAAATAGTGGCTAAAAGGACGAGAATAATAGTCTTTGCGGTGGTGTTTCTTTTGAGCGTTGTCTGGGCAAAACTCCAGACCGAGGAGGAACGCCGCAAGGCTTTGGAGGCGCTTGAGGGCGTGGAGATTCCCAAGCCGGTTCACACCGATGCCTTCGGGGTTGGCGAGTATCTTGATTTCGGCGTGTATGTCGCTCTTCCGGGCGTGGGGAAAATCCCGGTCAAGGGCGGACACGCAATTCTAAGCATCCCCACCGTGGTTGAGCGAGAGGGCCATCTGTGCTACTGGATTCGATCGCTGGCTTACTCCACCGGAATTGTGGGGCAGATATACCCTGTCTGCGACACGGTGGAAAGTTTTGTTGATGTGGACAGTCTTTACCCGTGGTATTTCCGCAAGTCGGTGCGGGAAGGCAAGTTCCGGGACAAGTATGAGATAAAATTTGACCAAACAAATCATCGGGCAATCCGCAAGGATATGTTTGATGTTGAGACCTACCCCCGGGTTCAGGACATTCTGTCGGCGTTCTATTATGTTCGCACCCTTGACCTTGATGTGGGGGACACGATTCCGCTCCCATACCACGACAACGGCGGGAACTATCCGCTCAAAGTCATCGTTCACCGGCGGGAGAGGGTCAAAGTCCCCGCAGGCGAGTTTGACTGCCTTGTGATAGAGCCCGTTGTCGCTGTGGGCGGGCTTTTCAAAAAGGAGGGCAGGATGTGGGTCT
>JAMOPH010000119.1 GCA_027064665.1 bacterium
CGAGCCCTCGGGCGATGCCGAAATAGTGTTCACTGTCCACGCCGGAACACGGGTTGCCATAAAGGAGCACCGCCTTGGATGGTATAGAATCATCCTTGAGAACGGCAGTTCCGGCTGGGTGCCCGAGGGCACTGTGGCAAGGGTTATCCCCGAAAATCCCTCGCAACTTGTCTGGAAAGGAGGGGGCGGAGGATAATGCGCACCGGCAGATTAGTGGCACAAATTCTTCTGGTATTCTGCGGGGTTGCCGCCGCCGATACTCTCTCAATCTCGGAACCCCAGCCCGTCAAAACTGTCGTGGAAACGGTCTATGTGAGCCGTGATACGGTGTGCGCCTACAGCGGCGACCAGATTTTCTCCTTTGCCGATGAACTCTATTCCCTCGGCGAATACGACCGGGCGGCGGTTGAGTATCTTCGGTTTGCGTTTTTGTATCCCGGAGACCCGTGCGCCGATGCCGCCCTGCTCAAAGCCGGACTGTCCTGCGAGAAGGCAGGGAATTTCGCCCGGGCGAGAAAAATTTACTCCCTTATGGCGCAGTCTCCACGGGAGAAATCACAGGAGTTCGCCTCATACCGCATCGCCCTGTCGTATCTTCTTGAGAACAAACTGGATTCCGCCGAGGTTCAGTTGGATTCGGTGAGAAATCCCGGCGCCGCACAGTATCTGAAAGGATGGATTTTTTTGGGCGAGCAGAAATACCGTGATGCCATAGATATCTTCTCAAAAATCTCCGATAAATCCGACAGTTCCGATGTCAGTGGGAGTATAGATTATCTTATCACCCGTGCCCGGCAGGGGGAGAGACTTCCCCGCAGAAGTCCCTTTGTCGCCGGGATGCTTTCGGCATTTGTGCCCGGTCTCGGGCGCGGCTACTGCGGAAAGTGGGGCGATGCGTTCTTCTCATTTGTCGTCGTTGGTGTGCCGGCGTCGCTGGCTTATGCGAAGTATGATGAGGACAGGACATTCTCCACCGTTATGGCGACTTTCGCCGCGTTTTTCTATCTGGGCAATATCTATGGTTCCGCCAAGGGGGCGAAAATATACAACATAGAAAAGCGGCAGGAGTTCTGGAGCACAACCTGGGATGAGGTGCCTCACCCGCCGACGATGCTGTATTCCTCATATCCCTGCGAGACGGCGGGCGATTAAGGTTTTCCCCGATAGTTGCGGCACCTGTAGATGTAGAATTTGGTGATTGCTTTCCCGCCGCGGAAGACCCGGAAAGTGTCCGCCAGTTGGACGGATTGGAAGAATTTTTTGGCTAATTTTTCGCCGGTGTGCGCACCGAAACCCCACCGCGGGTCAATCACCATAAGGGCGTCGCGCCCGATTAGGGTGTCTTTGTCAACCCAGTAGGGGAACTGCTGTCCGCGCCGCCCGATTATGTCCGGTCCGGCGGTCTGCGGCTTGCCGGGAAGATGATACGACAACTCCGCAGGAACCTTGTATTCCCCGCCGAAAACGAATGTTCCCGGGGGCATATCGCGAAGGTGCTTTTCCACCCGCCGGGCGAGTTCTTCCCATCCAAAGGTGGATGCCAGTTCGCCGGTTATCGGCACAAACGGAAGCAACATCGCGCCGATTACCACCAGCGTCGTTCCGGCGGAAAGATAAATTCCCCAAAGATGCCACTTTTTCCCGGCGGAAATCTGCTCCCTGACAAATCCCGCCAGCGGCAAAAAATACGCCGGGATTATCCAGTTGAGTTTGACCCAGTAGAAAAGCGCCACCGCGCTGAAAAACAGAATCATCGGTGCGGAAAACGCCGAAACCACAATCAAATCCTGCGGGATTTTCGCGGTTTTCCGGCGGATGGCGGCAAAAATTGGTTTTACCGCCTGCGAAACCGCCCCGATATACGCAATCGGGCTGACCGCGAAAAACTGCGCCCCAAGATATCCGAAGAAATAGTCAATCCGCAGTCGTTTTATCTCGTGGGCGCGCCGGGCGCTCTGATAGAGGAAACTTGCCCACTGATGCTGGGCGTTCCAGATTATCTCCGGCGAGAACGCCGCAAGTGCAATCGCCAGGGCGGCATACGGTTTTGGCGTCAGAAGATACCGGCGGTTGGGGGTCAGAATCAAAAACGTCGCTGCCCCGACGAACCAGAAAGCCGCCGTGTATTTCGACAGCATCGCCAGACCGGAAAACAGCCCCGCCAGAATCCAGTGCGACCATCTGCCGGTCTGGACTGTCAGAAGCAGAAAATAGGTTGCGCCCAACCAGAAGAAAATCAGAGGCGGGTCGGGCGTGAAAAATATCCCCGCCACATTGAACAGCGGGACAGTGCCTGCGAACACCACCGCCCAGAACGCGGTGCGTTCGTCCCACAGTTTCCGCGCGATAAGGTATAAAAACGCCAGTGCCCCAAGCCCGTATCCCCACGCGCCCAGCCTTATTCCAAACCGGGTGTCGCCGAAAATCCGGGTGGTCAGAAATATGGTCCAGGGCATCACCGAGGGATGGTCGTAATATCCCAGCGCGGGATGTCTGCCGAAGTTCCAGTAGTAGGCTTCCTGAGGCGTGAGGTCAAACCAGAAAATCAGCGCCAGCCTCACCGCACCGATGATTGCAATCGCCCGGACGGTTTTTTTCGTCCATCCTGCCAATCAAACTTTGCCCTTTTTCGCCAGAACCTGCCGGATTTTCTCCTTCAACTGCGTGAGGTCAGAGGATTTGAGGATATAGTCCTCAGCCAGCCAGGTCAGAAAATCGTTGCGGTGCTCGGCGTAGGCGGTGTTTATCAGCACCGACAGGTCGCGCTTTTTGACCATCATTTTCTCAAGTGCCGCAAGTCCGTCGGTGCCGGGCATCCGCAGGTCAAGGATAACGACATCAATTTTCTCCCTGTCAAGGATTTCCAGGGCTTTTTCGGCGCTTTCGGCGGTGAAGACCGTGTATCCCTCCGACTCCAATTCCTCTCTGTAGAGTTCCCTGATGTTTTCCTCATCGTCAACGACCAGAATGTTCGCCATTTTTACCTCCTTTTTGCGAATAAATTTAAGGGGCAATCTCCGCCGGCGCAACCGGAGAATTGCTTAAATTTGCGTAATTTTATTATAGACAGTTCCCCGTCCAAATGGCTTGACAGATGTGGGAA
>JAMOPH010000120.1 GCA_027064665.1 bacterium
CTGGCGGAGTGTCCTCGGCGAAAAAGACTCCCTCGCCGGCGCCGGGGATATCAAACTCCCCTTCAATCAAAATCCGGCGGTGAAGTTCAAGATAACCCGGCAGTGTGCCGAAATCGTGCCAGAAACCCCTCTCCCGCCACGCACCAACTTTCCCTGCTCGGGCAAAAGGCAAAAGATATTCGGCAAACCCGCCGGGTCTGTCGTGGGGGAAAGTCTCCAAAATCTCCGGCTCAAAAAATCCCACGCCCGAATAGGTCAATCCCTCGCCGGGCACCGACTTAGAAAAACCTGCGACCCTGTCGCCCTGCACCATAACCGTGTTTATCCGGGGGAAATCCACAAGGATTAGGGTGGCGGCAAAACCGCCGGCAATGTGAAACCGATACGCCGTCTCAAGGTCAAAACTCTCAAGGACATCGCCGTTGTGAACCAGAAAAGTCCTCTGCGGACTTCCTATTTGTGCGAAAATGTGTCCAATTCCGCCGGCAGTGCCCAGAATTTCATCCTTTTCCACAAACACTTTCGCCTCAACACCGGCAGGGGCAACCTCCGGCACCGCCTCAACAATCTGCCGCCACAGATGATGGGCATTGCAGAAAAAGTTTTTTATCCCCGCCGCAGCAAGGCGCTCCATAACAATCTCCAGAGCGGGCTTGCACACGACAGGGAAAAGAGGTTTGGGGACAAAATGCGTCAGCGGGGCGAGCCGTGTCCCATACCCCGCACAGAGTATTATCGCATCGGTGACCATAGGAATCAGCGGAGATTTTCAATGTCCTCAATTTTTTTCAGGCGGCGGTCGTAGCGCTCGTTGGGCTCGTAGCGTGTGGCGAGAAACTTTTTAGCCATCTCCAGCGCCCGTGCAGGCGCGATAACATCTGCGCCGAGACACATAACATTGGCGTTGTTGTGAAGTCTTATCTGCTCTGCGGTGGTGATATCCCAGCACACGCCGGCACGGATTCCTTTGACTTTATTCGCCGCAATAGCCGAGCCAATTCCGGCGCTGTCAATTACTATTCCGAACTCCGCCTCGCCGCCGGCGACTTTCTGGGCAACCGCACGGGCAAAATCCGGATAATCGCACGATTCGGGCTTGTTCGTGCCGACATCAATCACACGGTAGCCCAACTTCGTCAGGTTCTCCCTCAAAAATTCCTTGAGGGGATATCCTCTGTGATCCCCACCGAGAGCAACCACCTTGTGCACCGCCGGGTTGCGGCTCTCGGCAGCAGAACCTCTGGACACGCTCTCTGCGGGCTTTATCTGAATCCCCTTCCGCCTGATAAAATCCTGTGCCGCAGGGGTGATGATGTATCTTCCCTCAACCAACACAATTCCGCCGTTGGGCGCCACTTTGCGGAGATACTCCTCGGTGATAAGTGTCGGCTCTCCGGGGCGCAGAGGTTTTAGGATTGGGAAACCCTGCTCCGGCAATTTTTTAGGGCTTTCAGAAGCGGCATTATCACCGGTTGCGCCGGCGGGAATTTTTGCCTCACTCCCCTTTATCCGGGAAAGAACTCTGGACACTATTCTGTCAATCTCGCTCCTGTCCATTCTGCCCTCGCAGTCGGTCAATAGGATTCGGTTCCGGTTTTGCCCTGCACGATAGCGACACCTGCGGAGGCGCCTATTCTGGTGGCGCCGGCTTTAATCATCTCAAGGGCGGTGTTGTAATCCCGTATGCCGCCCGACGCCTTGACCTCCATTTCCTCGCCGACAACCGCCTTCATAAGCCTGACATCCTCAACAGTGGCGCCGCCCTTGGCAAACCCTGTGGATGTCTTGACAAAATGCGCTCCCGCCTCCTTGGCGATTGCGCACGCCTCAACTTTTTCCTCGTCGGTCAAAAGCGCAGTCTCAATAATCACCTTGACCGTGTGCGGCGCAACGGCATCAACCACCGCCTTTATATCCCGATACACATCCTCAAACCTGTCCGATTTGAGCGCGCCGATGTTTATGACCATATCAAACTCTGTGGCGCCGTCCTCAAGCGCCTTTTTTGCCTCACAGACCTTGGTCTCGGTGGTGGTAGCCCCAAGAGGAAATCCAATCACGGTGCACACCTTGACACCGGTTCCGGCAAGCATTTCCGCGCAAAGCGGCACCCAATACGGATTCACACAGACCGAGGCAAAACCATATTGCTTTGCCTCTTCACAAAGTCTCCTGATATCTTTCTCCGTCGCCTCGGGCTTGAGATATGTGTGGTCAATCAATTTCGCAATCTCCCGGCTTGCGGGCACTGTCCCCGGAACTGCGGAAATCCGCGATGCCCCAGCCTCAATCACCGCATTGGTAACCGGCAGGTTCTTCTCAACGCACATCCCACAATCGGTGCAGATGCTCCCATCGGCGCAGCGATGACTCTCAAGTTCCTTCCACACAACTTCAACAATCTCTTTTACGATTTCCTCCTTGTCCATATCACCCCTCGCCATCCTTTTGAACAAGATAAAATCATCTCAAAAAAACCTCAAGGGATAAATCAAACTGCCGGGCAGAGTGGGTCAGCATCCCCATAGAGATGAACTCCACCCCGGTCTGGGCGTAGGAAACCACATTGTCCATCGTTATTCCGCCGCTGCACTCAAAGGGGATTTTTGCCCCCATCTCCTCACGGATTTCCATCGCTCTGCGCACCATCTCCGGCGTGAAATTGTCCAGCATAATCCTGTCCACGGGATAGGAGAGGGCAATCCGCAACTGCTCAAGGTCGGTGACCTCCACCTCAACCGGCACGCCCTCTGGGATTTTGCCATCGGAATACAGATTTTTCAGGACATTTTCAATTCCGCCGGCGGCAGCGATATGGTTGTCCTTGACCAGAATCATATCGTAAAGCCCCATCCGGTGGTTTGTTCCCCCGCCGCAGCGGACGGCATACTTTTCCGCAAGGCGAAGTCCCGGCGTGGTCTTGCGGGTGTCCAGAATTTTTGTGCCGTATTCGGCGACCATATCAACAACTTTGCGGGTCAGCGTTGCAATTCCGGAAAGATGCCCCAAAAAATTCAGCGCAGTCCTCTCGGCGGAAAGCACAGATACCGCATCGCCGGCGACCCCGGCAACCGCATCGCCCTTTCTGACCACATCTCCAT
>JAMOPH010000121.1 GCA_027064665.1 bacterium
ATAGAGGAATTAATAATAGAATTGAAAAAGACGGTTACAGTGGTCCTGGTTACCCATAACAGGTCTCAAGCAGCAAGAGTTTCGGATTATACGGCATTTCTCTATTTAGGAGAATTAGTTGAATTTGATAAAACTCCCAAGATGTTTACAACACCTAAGGATAAAAGGACTGAGGAATATTTAACAGGAAAATTCGGATAAGAAGGGGGACTTATGTTAGAAAAGAAATTGACTGAATTAAAGAAAAAATTGGTTTGGGAAGCAAGTTTGGCTGAGGATATGGTCAAAAAGTCGGTTCAGGGACTTGTCGAAAGAAACAAAGAAGTTCTGGAAAAAGTGATTAATGAATACGAGCCCAAGATGAATGAATTGGAAATAGAGATGGATGAGTTTTGCATTAATCTAATCGCTTTGCATCAGCCAGAAGCAGGAAATTTGAGAACCATTCTAATGGTTTTGAAGATGAATAACGATTTAGAAAGAATTGGAGATTTGGCAGTGAACATATCTGAAAGCGCTTTATTTTTGATTGAAAGGCCTCCTGTAAAACCCTTAATCGATATCCCAAGAATGGCAGAAGAAACTATAAATATGCTGAAGGATGCAGTAGATTCTTTCATAAACAAAGATGTAAATATGGCAAGATCTGTTTGCGAGAGAGACGAAATAGTTGACAATTTAAGAGATCAAATTTTTAGAGAACTTATTACTTATATGAGTTCCGACCCTTCTACTATTGAGCGTTCAATCCATTTAATAAGAATTTCCCGCTCCTTAGAACGCATAGCTGATTTAGCCACAAATATCTCTGAAGATGTGATATTTATGGTAAAAGGCAAGGTTATAAAACACCGCAAAGACGAAAATTAGGATTACGGGTTGAAATAGATTTTCTTTTTCTGCCCCGATGGCAACCGAAGTAAAGACAAGTATAACCGAGTGCTTGTAGAAATTACTACAACTTGTAATTCCAGTTCCAACGGAAACTTCTTGAATCAAACCCCTTTCACAGAATCTGTGATTTTTTGGATTCCCTCGGTCTCAGCACAGGGGATTTTATCCAGGTCAAATCGGTTTTTATGTGCGGTTTGTATGCCCGTCCCCAGTGGGAATGATGCTATGGCTAAATGGAGGAAATCTCGTCGGTGTGGACCTTTCAATGCCTTTCAGGAATGGCATAACCTGTCCCTGAAATCTCCGGAGATGTAACTGTGTTCAGGATATAGCATTGTTTCCACCAAGCGGTAGCGAGCCAGTTGGAGATGTTGGTAAAGCGGTCATTTCGTTTTTATTTTTTCATTGACAAAAGTTTTTTTTGTTGTATGTTTTATTTGCATTCATCTTTCTTCTCCTGTCCGTAGGGGTAGTCCGTGTATCAAGGTGGTGTTTTTATAACTCGCCGTGCGACACGGTTTGCTGGGTGAGGTCGTTATTAAACTTTCAGTAGGGAGGTGCTTATGAGAGTGAAGTATCTTACCAAATTGTCTCAAGTTGAGCAATTTTCGCCTGAGGAATTAAAAAAACTTCAGAAAGTTGAGAAAAAATATCGGTTCAGGACGAACACTTACTACCTTTCCCTGATTAACTGGGACGACCCCGATGACCCCATCCGCAAAATTGCGATTCCGCAATTAGAGGAACTTGAGGAATGGGGGAGTGTTGACGCCTCGCACGAGGCGGACTACACCAAAATGCAGGGGCTCCAGCACAAATACCCCGATACCGCTCTGTTTTTGGTCACCAATGTCTGCGGAACTTATTGCCGCTTTTGCTTTAGAAAGCGGTTGTTTTTTGATCACAATGAGGAGACTTTGAGACCCGATATTTCCGAAGATATCGAGTATATTCGCAGCCATCCTGAGATCACCAATGTTCTGCTCACCGGCGGAGACCCTCTGATCCTTTCCACACCGCAGTTGGAAAAGATAATTTCTCAGTTGAGGGAAATTGACCATGTGAAAATAATCCGAATCGGGAGCAAAATCCCTGCGTCAAACCCCTACAGAATTCTGGATGACCCATCGCTTCTGGAGATGATTTCAAAGTATTCTTTCCCCGACAGAAGGATTTATGTGATTACCCAGTTCAACCATCCGCGGGAACTGACCGATGTTGCGATAGAGGCGCTGGATAAACTCCGTCGGGCGGGCGCAGAACTGGCAAACCAGACACCGCTGATGCGTGGAATAAACGACAAACCCGAGGTCCTTAAGGAACTGTTCCAGAAATTGTCGTTTGTGGGAAATCCGCCATATTATGTGTTCCAGGTGAGACCCACCGTTGGCAACAAGCCCTTCGCCGTGCCAATCGTTGAGGGATTTAAGATATTCCAGCGGGCTATCGCCGATGTCTCCGGTCTTGCCAAAAGGGCAAGATTTGTTATGTCCCATCACACGGGCAAAATTGAGATTATGGGACTGTTTGACAACAAACTTGTCCTCAGGCGCCACCGCACGGCAAAGCGTGAGGATGAGTGTATGATAATGGTCTATGAGGCAAAGCCCGATGCATACTGGCTTGAGGACCTCGGCGAACCCTTATATACCTACAGCCCTCTTATGGACTGATTCCTGACCGGAAAAGACTTTTATTTTTCGGGGGAATCCCCCACAGGCGGGGATTTCCCCTTGTTTCTAAATCCGCCGCTGTGGAGAATAGTTTGACAGTTCATCAAAAATGAGTATTATGCCCTACTATGGGCAGGATTTTCGGATACGACATAATTGTCGCCTTTGACCTTGAGACCACCGGGCTTGACCCCTCTGTGGATAAGATAATTGAGATCGGGGCGGTAAAACTCTACCCCGACGGCACCACAGAGGAGTTCTCCACGCTGGTGAACCCCGAGATTCCCATCCCGTTCAGGGTGCGCCAGTTGACCGGCATTGACAACAATATGGTGCTTGGTGCTCCGCCGGCGAAGAAGGCTGTCGCCGATTTCCTGGATTTTATCGGCGGGGATGATGTTCTTCTGGCGGCTCACAACGCCTCGTTTGATGTGGGGTTTATTAATGTGAGTTTGCTGGATGCGGGCAAAGAGCCTCTGCGCAATCCCGTGGTTGACACCCTCTCACTGGCAAGAATTTTATA
>JAMOPH010000122.1 GCA_027064665.1 bacterium
GTGTCGCAGACGATATAACTAACCATTGGAACGGGTTTAGACTATGAAAGAGAGAGAATTGACTGACAAAATCCTGAGCAAAATTTTCTCGGAGATAGACGATGTCTATTTCCGCTCCCGCCCGGATGGCACATTGGAGTTCATATCGCCGTCAATAGAACGGGTGGCGGGATACAAACCCGAGGAAGTTATCGGGCGCAGTGTGTTAGATCTCTACGCCGACCCGGAAATTAGAAAAAAATTTGTTGCCGAACTCCAAAAACACGGCAAGGTCAAAAATTTTGAACTGGTATTCCGCAAAAAGGATGGAAATTCTATATTTGCTCTCGCCAACGCCCATATAATTTTTGACGAAAACGGCAAGCCTGTTGGAATTGAGGGGATCCTCCGCGACTACACCCGCCGCCGCGAGGAACGAAAACATCTTGAGCGCGTGCTGTCTATGCTTGAGACCATCACCTCTTCCGCCCGCGACGCAATCATAATGATAGACAACAACGGCTGCACCATCTTCTGGAACGAGGCGGCACAGAAAATTTTCGGATACTCCCCCGACGAAATACTCGGCAAAGACCTCCACAGAATGATTGCCCCGGAAAGATTTATACCGGAATATGAGAAGGGATTTGCCCGTTTCAAAAAAACCGGTGAGGGACCCGCGGTGGGCAAGACAATAGAACTTTCCGGCAGACGCAAAAACGGCGAGGAATTCCCCTTAGAACTCTCCCTTTCGGCGGTCAAAATTGATGGCAAATGGCACGCGGTGGGCATTATCCGCGATATCACCCACCGCAAGCAGATGGAGCGCGAACTCAAAGAGAGCGAGGAGAAACACAGAATCCTGCTCAATGCCCTCCAGAGCCTTGTGGTCGCTGTGGACCACGACCTTAACATCCTGCACTGCAACAAAGCCTTCGCCGAAAGAGTCGGGACGAAATCCTATAAGGAACTCGCCGGGAAGAATCTGTTTGAGGTGATGAGAAATTTCAAAACCGCATATCCCAATACATATCGTGCACTAAAAAACCGCGAACGCGCCACTGTTATAGATAAAACCGGCACAAAAGTGTGGAAAGTTTCTGTTATACCGATGGATATCGGGACAATTCTAATCGCCGATGACATCACCGAAATCTGGACGCTGCGCCGAAGTATAATAAAAGAGCGCAATCAGTCCAAGGCTATTTTAGATAATATTCTCACTGGAGTGCTTCTGTGCAACTACGACGGGAAAATTCGCTATATGAACCCCGCGGCAAAAAGAATTATAGGTATCCCGCCGAATTTTGAATACGAGGGCAAAACCCCCTGCGAACTTTTCGGCACCGACCAGTTCCGCAAAAAAATCTTTGACGCCGCGATGAAGATGCTCTCCCCTGTCCGGGATGTTATAATAGTCAAACGGGGTGAGAGAGAGCGCGTTTTTGAGGTCGCCGCCGCGCCAATCTTCGGCAAGGACGAAAAAACTCTCCACGGATGGGCGATTGCGTTTTCCGATGTCACCGAGCGCTGGGAATTAGAGCAGATGAAGACACAGTTTGTCTCTATGGTCTCGCACGAACTGCGCACTCCGCTGACCTCAATCAAGGGTTCGCTGGGGCTGATTTTAGCCGGCGCCGCCGGGGAAATCCCGCCGCAGGCAAGAACATTTCTGGAAATCGCCAACCAGTCCACCGAAAGGCTCATCCGCATCGTCAACGACCTTCTGGACCTATCCAAAATGGAGGCGGGAAAAATCCAACTTTCGCCCGAACGGCTCTCGCCCCACAAAATCGTTGAGGAGTGCATCACCGAACTCAAAGGTTTTGCCGACCAAAAAGAGGTCACCATTGAAAACCAGGTCCCCGAAAATCTCCCGGATATTTACGCCGACAGGGACCGAATAAAACAGGCGCTCATCAACCTTATGTCCAACGCTATAAAGTTTTCACCCAAGGGTGAAAAGGTCATAATCGGTGGTGAGGTTCGAGACGACAGGTTTGTCTGCCTGTGGGTAAAGGACAACGGTCCGGGGATAAGCCCGGAGGATCAGGAGAAAATTTTTGACAAGTTCGTCCAGGTGCGAAAAAAGGCGGTCTCCCCCACTGAAGGCACAGGGCTCGGTCTGCCCATCACAAAGCAAATCGTTGAGATGCACGGCGGAGGAATATGGGTTGAAAGTCAGGTCGGCAAGGGAAGCACTTTTTACTTCACCGTCCCGATTTATTCCGACCTTGTGGCAAAACAGAAAAAGACCGAGGCACCGGAGGAGGGACAGAAAAAAATTCTGGTGGTTGAGGACTCGGCTGAGATCGCCAATATGCTCAAAAACGCCCTGACCAATATCGGGTATTTTGTGGAGTGGGCGTCAACGCTGGCACAGGCAAGACGGGCGATAAACTCAGAACACCCGCCCGATTTAGTGACCCTTGATGTCCTTATGCCCGACGGCGAGGGATTTGACCTTCTGGAGGAGATAAAGTCTGACCCGAAGACAAAGCATATAAAAGTGATTATGGTCACCGTCACCGAGGATTACGACCGGGCAAATTCCCTCGGCGCCGACGGATATCTGGTAAAACCAATTGACCCAAAAGAATTTCTGGACCTGGTGCGAAAACTTGTGCCCCTTGAGGAAAAATAACCCCACAGAAAGGAACATCAACAGAGGACCTGCGAACACCAACCGCCGCAATCCTCTGAAAAGTGCGGCAACAAACCTTGTATTCCTGCCACTTAGCGCTTATCTTTGCAATCTGGCGAAAATTGAGTATATTACATAAGAATGAGCGAGGTCGCCCAAAAACTTTTAGAGAAAATAGTCGTCAGTTCCGGGCTAATTCCCAAAGAGGAATTTGAATCCATCAGGGACGAGTTCTTTGAGGACCCCTTTGCCGCCCTTGGCAAAATCGGGATAGGACCAAAAGCCTTCATAAACATAGTCTCGCGCCAAACTGGAATAGAATATATCCCCCCGGAACAGGTGCACATTGACGAGAAGACGAAAAAATTGATTCCCGAAGCCGTGGCACGGGAGCATTTTTTCGTCCCCGAAACCGCCGATGATGAGACGATAACAATAATTATGGGCAATCCCGCCGAT
>JAMOPH010000123.1 GCA_027064665.1 bacterium
CCAGATTCAAACGATGCGACCCGCTCAACTTTGCTCAATCATCCTGTGGACGCCGCCTGTCGCAAATCTAAACGACTTCCGGTCTGTTAAATTTCTGCCACCGCCGCAATTTCTACGAGAACGCCCTTGGGCAGAGAACTGACCTCAACCGTGACCCTTGCGGGCTTGGTCTTGCCGAAATACTTTTCGTAGACCCTGTTGAACTCGGCGAAATTGCCCAAGTCGGAAAGGAACACATCGCACCTGACCACCCGGCTCATATCGGTTCCAGCGGCGGCAAGGATTGCGGAGATATTTTTGAGGACCTGCTCGGTCTGGGCTGCGATGTCCTCGCCGACCACCTCGCCGGTCTGCGGGTTGAGGGGAATCTGCCCGGCAACAAAGACGAAACCTCCGGCGACCACCGCCTGCGAATACGGACCTATTGCGGCGGGAGCGTCTTTCGTGGAGATGGTCTTCATACTGCCCCCCTTATTCGGGAGTGTATTGTTTGAATGTGTTTATCACCTGAAGAAGCGCAATGCTCAAAATGTCCAGCAGGAACAGAAGGCGCCCGGACCACGGGATTTCCGAAATTCCATTGTCGTGAAGCCAGTTCACAAAGGAGACCAGAATCCAAATCTGGGTCACGGCGACAGTGGTGAATGTGATAAAAATGCTGGCGGAAAGCAATGTCACCTCGCCCATAACCTCTGAAACGGAGCCAAAGGTTCCCAGAAACAGCATCATCCCCATAGCGATAAGAAGTTTGCCGGAGACAAGTTCCACGACCTCCATATACTTGCGGAGTTTGGCTAAAAGTTTGAAGAATGGCTCCAGCGCCAGAGAGACCGCAAGAAAAGGAATTGCAAGCCCGGCGGAATACAGCGCCAGAAGTTTCATCCCCTGAGCGACTGTTTCCTGCTGGGCGGCGATAGTCAGAATTGACGCCAGAATTGGACCCACACACGGAGACCATCCAAAGGCAAACACCACACCCACTAAAAATGCGCCCAAAATACCTATCGGCTTTTTGCTAATCTGAATTCTTTTCTCATATTTCAAAAATGGCAGGTCAATGATGTGGCAGGTGACCAAGCCGAAAAAAATCACCAGCGCACCGCCGATTTGAGAGAAAAGTTTGCTGTGGGTCAGAAGGAATTTGCCGGCGGTGGTTGCGGTGGCACCAAGTCCAATGAACACGGTGGAAAAGCCTATCACAAAAAACAGCGCCGGGATAAAAATTGATGCCCTGCTGACCTTTCCACTCTGGGCATCAAGCAGCGAAACCCCCGATATAAACGCCAGATACGACGGGATAAGCGGCAGAATGCACGGCGATAAGAACGAAAGCAATCCGCCCACAAACGCCCCGAAATATGTAACCTGCTGTGCGAACATCGTTTTTTCAGATTATGCTAACCCACCGCCAAGTCAACATCAATAAATTTTTCACTCTTCTTTGAGGAACACCTCCAGCATCTTGATTTTGGAGGGGTGTCTGAGTTTAGCCAGCGCTCTTGCCTCAATCTGGCGGATTCGCTCACGGGAGAGCCCGAACATTTTGCCGATTTCCTCAAGCGTGCGGGGATAGTTGTCCTCAAGACCGAACCGAAGCGAGATAACCTTTGCCTCACGGGGCGTGAGCGTGGACAGAAGTTTTTGAATCTCCTGCTGGAGAACAGCCAGAGTCGCGGCGAACGACGGCGAAACCGCAGAGGTATCCCCTATCACCTCACTGAGGGTGCGGGAATCCTCATCGTTGCCGATTTTTTTGTCCAGAGAAATCTGGGTCTGCAGCGCCTGAAGGATACCATCCACCTCCTCGGGCTCAACGCCCAACTCCTCGGCGACTTCGGCGTTAGTGGGTTCCCTGCCAAGTTTCTGGGCAAGTTCGTGATACACACGGGAGTATTTCCTCGCCCACTGGACGATGTATGTTGGCAACTTTATAGCCTGACTCTGCTCGGCTATGCACCTTATCATAGCCTGCCTTACCCACCAGATAGCATAGGTTGCCAGTTTGAAACCCTTGTCGGGGTCAAAACGCTCAACAGCCTTGAGAAGCGCGTGGTTGCCCTCCTGAATCAAATCCAGAAAATCAACCCCCTGATTCATATAGTTCCGTGCGATGTTGACCACAAGCCTGACATTGGATTTGACCAGCCGCTCCCTCGCCGCCTCGTATTGTTTGACCAGTTTGTCTATCTCGGCGATTTTCTCAAACAGTTCCTCCGGCGGAACGAGGCTTATGTCCCGTATTCTCCCATAGATACGGCGATAGGAACGGTATTCCTTTATGATTTTCCCCAGCGTCACCTCACCGATTCCCCATTCACTGGCAAGTTTTTTGCGGGTTTTCTCGTCGGCACGGTAAAGTTTTTCAGCCTGCTCCTCGGTTACACCCGCAAGAACCAAAAAGTCCTCAAACTTTTTCCGGGTCTCCTTCCAGAACCTATCAAGACGGAAGAAAATGGGCAAAATTCGCTCTATAACTTTCAAAGATGGATTTATCTGCGCTATCTCCTCCTGAAGTTGCTTTAATATGTGGAGTTTTCTGTCCCAGTATGTCCTGACGCCGACGCTGGCTCTCTTGCTGGCGCGAATAAGCGACTGGATTTTATTGTAAAGTTTTTGAATTCGCCTCATCGCCAGTATGATCTCGTTCCGGTGTTCGGTGGGAGTAATATCCTCAGGGCGGAACGAGGAAACTGTGAAATCATCCACGGAAATGTTCCCCTGCTCCAGTTCAACTCCTAAAAGCAGGAATTTTTTAATAGAGAGAGTGGTGTAGGGGATAAGTTTTTGAAGTTGCCTCAGGCTTTCTCGCATCTGTCTGGCAAGGGCAATTTCTTTTTCCTTCCCCAAAATTTCAACCTCGCCTATGTCCTGAAAATACATCCCAACCGGGCTGTCCGAACTAATCTTTCCGGAACGCCCGGTTACTGTCACTCCCGCCGCCGTAAGATAATCTATCACCTCGTCAAGGTCTATCTCCTCATCCAGAGAACCCACAAGGCGTTTCACCTCATCAACCGTTATGCTTTTCCGCTCCCCGAGTTCTTCTGTCAGTTTCTC
>JAMOPH010000124.1 GCA_027064665.1 bacterium
ATATCCACATTCTACTGGAAAAACCCCACCGCCGGGTTCATCTGCCTCTTTCTGCCCCTGCTGTTTGTCCTCGCCAAACACGACCCCAAAAGGGGCTGGAGAATATTCTACTGGATTTTGGGAATTCTGTCCTTTGCCGCCCTGCTTCTGACGAGGTCCCGGGGAGGATGGCTCGCCTTTGCGCTGGCGGCGATACTTTCCGCCGCTTTCCTGCCCAAAATGGCGCTCAAACACTCAAAGGTCATAATCGCAATACTCATAACGGGGTTTGTGCTGTCCATCATCGTTATGCCGCCGGGATGGCTGATTGAAAGGTTCAAGCAGGTTGAGGAAATCGCAAAATCCTCCCCGTCGGAGCCTGTGGCGGAACGCTGGATGATGCTTGATATGGGCAAAAGAGTCCTCTCTGCCTATCCCCTCTTCGGCGTGGGATTTGGCGCATTCAAGGTTGCATACCCGCATTTTCTCAAAAGTTCGCACTATCTTTCAACTCAACTTCACAATCAATATCTTCAGTTTGCGGTTGAGGGGGGGATACCTGCGGCGCTGCTGTTTCTGGGCGGGATTGTGAGTGTTTTAGTGATAATTTTCCGTGGCGCCGCCGGGAAACGGGACCCGATACTCTGGGGAATCGGCGCCGGCGCCCTCGCATACGCAATACACATCGGGCTGGACTTTGACTGGGATTTCTGGGCAACATCGCTGACATTTATCACCCTCGCCGCCGTGGGGCTGCGCAATGCCCACACGCCGGAAAAATTCTCCTTCTCCCCGGCACTCAAGGCAGTGTGGGGAGCAATTCTATCCATCGGATTTCTGCTGTCTGTGGCGATAGCGATGGCGTGGACATTCTACTCCGGCTCGCAGGCGGAAATCAGCACCAAAAAAGAAATGGCAAAAATCAAGACTGCATTAAAATTTGACCCCATCTCGGCATATCTGTGGTATCAATTAGGAAGTCTTCAAAAAACATATCACTACCACGAGGAAGCATTAGAATCCTTTGAAAAAGCATATATACTTGAGCCGAAAAATGTGCAAATTATGTATGAATATGGGCTTGTTTTATATGAAAAGGACCCCCAGCGGGCGGAAAAGATATTAGAAGATGCAGTCAAATGGGCGCCATATGTTCTCCCCGACAAGCAACTCCAGTTTGCGGATTTGCTATACAAACACGGCAAACTTGATGAGGCGCAAAAGGTTCTGGAGAATATCACAGAAAATTTCGCCGCCGGGGAAAAGGTGCGCTATTCGGAATTCACGGTGTCTTATCGGTATGTCATCGGGAGGGCATATGAGTATCTCGGCGACATCGCCTTACAAAAAGGCGAGTTGGAAAAGGCGGAAAAACTATATCAGAAGGCGCACGAGTTTGAATGCCCCAGATACAAGGACCAACTCGCCAAAATCTGGGGAATAGACACTCCGGCGCCGGAATGGATTGTGTTTCAACTGATTGACGCCGTCAATGTGGGCGATACACTCACACTCCGCCGGATTATCGCCGACTCGGCTATGGTCCGCCTGAGCGAAGGGCTGGAGATGTATCTTGAGGGAATTATGGATGTGAAAGTCAATATGATTGAGGGCAAAGCCTCGGTGGATGCCCTCGTTATGAAGGTCTATAAGGGCGAGGTGTATGATGGATTTTTGATGTTCAATTTAGTTCTAACCGATAAGGGCTGGCAGGTCAAGTTCTGATGGAGCGCAAAGATGGAACCCAAAAACTTCGGCAGATATGAACTGTTGGAAAAACTTGGCGAGGGGTCCTTCGGCACGGTTTACAGGGCAAAGGACACCGTCAGCGGGGATGAGGTCGCTTTAAAAATCCTCAGCGCCCGCTGGATTAGACCTCATCACATAGAGAGGTTCCGGCGTGAGTTTGCGCTGATGGCTAAGATGCCGCACCCAAGAATCGTGAGGGTCTATGATTTCGGGCACGAGGAGGGCAAATACTTTTTCACGATGGAACTTCTGCCCGGGCGCACCCTTGAGGACCACAAGCCCAGAACTCAGCAGGAAATCCTTGAGATACTGTGCGACATAGCCGAGGGTCTCGCATTCATACACAACCGCGGCGTCCTGCACCTTGACCTCAAACCCGGGAACATATTTATAACCCCGGAGGGCGCCAAAATAGGTGATTTCGGTCTTGCCCGGGCGGTGGGCGAAAAGGAAGGCATAACCTCTGGAACCGCCGGCTATATGGCGCCGGAAATCATCAGAGGACATCCCCCCGATATGCGGGCGGACCTGTATTCCTTCGGCGTGATTGCCTATGAACTTTTCACGGGGAACAACCCCTTTATGGGAGACTCAATATCAGAGACGATAAATCTCCAACTCAATCTGCCCATAACCGAAACCGACCTTGAAAATGTCCCCGCACAACTCAGAAATCTTTTAGTTTCGCTTCTGAACAAGGACCCCCACAAAAGACCGAACAACTCCTACTTTGTGTGGCAGAAAATTGCGGCGATATTAGGTCGCCCCGATGACCCAAAACTGAGGGCGAAATTTTTGCCCCAGCCGATACTGGTCGGTCGGGACGAAATTATGCAAAGCGCCGAGCAGTATCTCCACGACATAAGGGGCAAATCCCTGTGGATATTTGTCGGCGACCCGGGAGTGGGCTACACAAGGCTCCTCAATGAATTCAGGATACAGGCGCAACTGATTGATGTGCATCCGGTGATTGTGAGTCCGTTCAATCCCGCCGGTTCGCTGACGCTCCAACTTTTGGTGTGGGAATTCGGGGAGCCGCTCAGGAGGCATCTGCCGGTGCTTCTGTGGGCAATGCCCGACCTTGTGGGGCATCCCGCACTGGGCAATCTGGGAATCACAAAGAGCGAATTTGAACCCACAGCCGAAGCGCTTGATGCCCATCTTGTTGCATTGCTTGAGGAAATCTCGGAGATAAAGCCGCTTTTGATTATGTTTGAGGACGGAACCGACCAGCAGTTCATCTCAAAACTGGCACGGCGAGGCGACCTTGGAAACATCCTGTTCGTGGCAAAAAATTTTGACCCCAAAGCGACC
>JAMOPH010000125.1 GCA_027064665.1 bacterium
GGTCTCGTCGGCGCAGAATCCGTGCACACTTGTGGCCTCCGCGCCGGGAACTGTGTTTGCGGTGTGGGACACTTTCCTGCAGGCGGCGGTTATGCCCACGGTTGACGGCGCCATCGCCACTGTGGACGGCGACACCGCCCCGTGGAGCGCAATTCTGTCCCCCGATTCCGATAGCGTGTGGGTGGATTTTGTCTCGCCGTGTTCTGTGGGCGCGGACAGTCAGGCGGTTTTCGTTTCCTGGTCGGATGGCGCCACAGAACCGCACTGGGCGCGGTTTTCCTCCCCGGGAACTCTGTGGGCGCAGTTTGAATATCAGTTCCGGGTGCGAGCGGTCAAAAATCCGCCCACCGGCGCAGGATGGATTTCCCTCGGCGCCGACACCGCCACCGATTCCCTCTACGCGTGGGTGTTTGAGGACTCCGCCGTCTGGATTTCCGCTTCGGACACCGACTTCAACTTCACGGTTGAGACCACCTATGTGTTCCAGAGTTTCTCCGACGGCGTGGACACCGCGCATTCGCTGGCGGTCGCCGCTCCGATGAGGGTTGAGGCGCTGTATTCCGCAGAGGTTATGACTGTGGAGGTTGCTCTGGCGTCGGATTCCGTGTGGACATACCCCGAAAGTCTGGATGCGGGCGAGACCGTCCAGATGGGCGACGGCGATGAGTTCGTTTTCGTCAACGGCGGGAACTGCCCGATTGATTTCGGGATGAGATTTTTGTCCGCCTCCGAGGTGAGATGGGCTCCCGACACGGTTCAGGCGCCGTTCAGGTTCATACTGATGGGAAGGTTTGAGGATTCCGCTCCGGCGGTCTACAATCCCGCCACCGACCTTGTGGACACGACCTCCCGCTGGGCTGATGAGAATTTCGGCTCCGGCGGTTTTGAGGTCTATCCCGGCGACACCGCGAGGGTCTGGTTCCATCTGGCGCTGCCCACATATTACGATTCCGGCGGGGAGCACTGGATAAAAATCGCCGTGATAGGGAAAATCAGTATGCCTTAGCCAATTTTTGCGGGGGTGTTGGGGTTTGGCGTAGAGGTGTGCGGAGGCGCCGTAGAGGTTTGGAAGTGCTCCGGAGAGGGTGGGAAGTCTGTCGTAGAGGTGTGAAAGTTCTCCGTAGAGGTTTGTGACTTTGTCGTGGAATTGTGTAAGTGCTTTGTAGAGGTGTGATCGTGCTATGTATAAATGTGAAAGTAGCACGTAGAGGTGTGCGAGCCCGCCGTGGAGATATGAAAGTCGGGCGTAAAGATGTGTGACTTCACCGTAGAAGTGTGCGAGTCTGTTGTAGAGGTTGGGAAGTACTCCGCGAAATCTTGAAATTGTGCGTAGGGTCTGGAAAGTCAAGGGAAATAGTGAAACTTCGCTGTAAAGGTGAAACTTCTTATAAAATGTTTAAGTTTCTTTTTTTGTCAGTCAAAGGAAATCAAAAACGCGTTTTTTTCCTTTCAATAAGTTTAGGGTTTTACAGCGACAATTTGATAAGTTTGGAAATATTTTCCTCTGGGTGGTGTTCCAATTTTTTGTACCAACTCGCCTTTGAAATCTTCATCGGTTCGGCAAGTTTTTGGCAGTCCAAAGGTTTTGTGTAAATTGAATTCTTTTATTAAACAATTAATTAGATTAATTATTTCCCTTTGGCTCCTATCGACGATGACAATTATTGCTTTTGAAGGTAAATGAGTAAATACTTGTTCCAAAAATCTGAAAAAATGTGGGGCCGATTTGTAAAGTTCAGAGACAACATAATTGAAGAATACAAACTGAGAGTGTTGAGTTGCATATTTGATGCGTTCGAAATCGTCAACATTACACAGGTCAACTTCTGTCGAATCTGCTTGAATTTTTCTGTCGGGGAACAGATATTTGATTCTGTCGCGTATTTCGTACCAACAATCATACCATTTCGCTTCCTTGTCGGTTAAAAAGAACTTGATTCCTTCGTTTTCAAAAACTTTCGCCATAGATATAAGTTCTGTTCCTGGTCCACCTCCGAAAACAAGACATCTAATTTCATCATACTCCTCAAAATTAAAGGTTTGTTTTACAGAGAATAGAACTTCAGTCAAACAGGCGGATAAACCAGGAACGTATGTGTACAAATATGCTAGCCTTGTAAGTGGATCGCCATAGTCAATTTCGTCTTCCCGTCCGGTTTTGTATTTGTTCGAGAGATCACCAATTTTTTCTTTGATTTGTCTATATAACTCCTCGAGCGGGGCTCCTGTTTGATCAGAATACTCCTTCAATCTTTTCAAGACTATTGGATGAATTATCTCGGTGAATATTTCCATCTGCCCTCCTGATGAGATTTCTTTTATTATTATATGGCTCGGAAGTAATTTTGTCAATAATTTTTGTTGTTCTTGCTGAAAGAAGGAAAAATATGAGGTTTTTCCTTCGCCCCTCTCCACATCCCCAAAACCTTCTTTATCAGGTCTATATCTAATTCTGTCTGGGATTCAAATTCGCCGCGGTAGGCGGCTCTCTGCTGCGATAGTTCATAACAGGTGGTGGAATCCAGCCGGATTAGAACAATCCCCAGACCGGAGCGCCGAAATGCCTCATAGTGCTTGACGAAAAATTCCTCACAGCACGAGCCGATATACCCCGGCGAACCCAACTTGCGCAGTTTTTTGTGCATATAGCGCAGGTTCTCAAAGGATGTCACCGTGTAGGATTCCAAGTTCGCCTCTTTTGCGAGAACATATCCGTCGCCGACGGTGCACAGCCCGCACACCGGGCAGTCGTGTTTGTGCCGAAAGCGGCAACCTACCAATTTTGAACAATACGGGAACAGAAAGTGCGAGAACGGGTAGTCCATCCACTCCGCCGGGGAGACATTGACAAAATACAGGCGGTTTGCCTCGTCAAAGGTAAACCCCTGCTCAATGAGCGGGAGTTTTGCCACGGCGCGGGCGAGAGCGTCGGCGAAATTTCTCACCGACACTCCGATCGTATCGGGCTTGTTGGCGGACCAGAATTCGTGCACCAGTTCGGGCAAAGTTTTCGGGTCGGCGCGGCGGTGCTT
>JAMOPH010000126.1 GCA_027064665.1 bacterium
CTCAAGCGGCACGGGCGGGAACACAGGCTCGGGAGGTGGAGCAGGACGAACCTGCCGGCTGGGCTGTTGCCTCTGCTGTGGAGCGGCTGTCTGCGCAGGTTGAGACTGCGGAACCGATGGAGCGACTTCGGATTTTTCCGGGGCTTTGCCCGTCAGTTCTATCCCCTTGAGCAATCCCCGGGAATCCAAAAACTGCAAAAACTTTTTTGCCCTGATGTCATCTGGATAATTTTCGGCAAGCTTTTTCGCCACAAAATAGATTCCAGAAAAATCGCTGCTTTGAGCAAAAAGTTGCCCCAACAAAAGCAAAACTCCCACATCCTCATTGCCCGATTTTTTCAGTTTTTCCAGGACTGATTTAGCCTCTTCAAACTCCCCGGAATCTATAAGAATGCGGGCGTAGCACATAAGGCAGTTTTTGTCGTCGGGGAACATCCCAAGTCCCCGCTCGCAGATTTGCCTTGCCTCCGCCAATCTGTTGGTCGTCCTCAAAAGGTCAGCCAACTGGGCAAAAATCTGGGGCGAGGGCGAGGTCTCTATCAGCGTGCGCAACTCGGAAATTTTTGACTCTATGTCGTCCTGAAGGTCCGGCATCGCTATCTTACCGGTTTGAGTTTTATTTTTATATCTCCCCTCTCGGTCTCAAGGATTACGGTGCCCCTGTCCCCTTTGAGGGTCGCCGTGACAGATTTTTTGTCCCCTCCGGGCAAACTGTGTTTTACCTTGCCCTCCTCGGTCCTTGCCACAAGAGTGTGTGCCACATTTTCGGGAGCATAGAAATCAATATCTCCGCCGGCGTTTTCGGCTATGAGTGTGTCCTGTATCGGCGTGCTGAGGTGAATTTCTATGTCTCCCTGGTCGTTTTTGAGGGTGGTTATCCTGCCGACCTGCCCCTCAATCATAATCTTGCCCGAGATTGATGTGAGTCCCAGAGAGTCCAGGGAATCGCTGTGGGCGTTCCACAGAAGGTCGCCAGTGGTGCTCTGGGCGTCAACCCTGCCCCTTATGAGGTCGCAGAAACTCAAATCGGAGTCCTCGCCGTAGTAGAACAGGTTCCCCTCAAACTTTCCCACAGATAAATTTCCGTGGCAGGCGGTAAGCCACAAATCCCCCTTGATACTGCCGGCGGTCATCGCCGAGGCGTGGTCGGTGAAAAGTTCAATATCCCCCACAAAATCCTCAACCACAAAGGTGGTGGCGACAGAATTCACCACAACCTTCGTCCCGGGCGGAACCTCAAGATATATGTCCGACCACAACTTTGTTCCCTTTCGGGCGGAGACGGTGATTTTTTTGCCGTGCCAGACCTTTGAGACCTCTTTGGTGAAAAATCCGCCCATATCGGGATAACAATACTCGGTATATATATGGGTCGGGAAAATAGATTCCATATACAGAGTATCAGGTTTGCGGGAGATATTGAGGCGCACCATCATAACCATATATCGGCTCTGCTTGAGTTCGTCGGCGACGGCATAAACCCTCTGCTTGACTATTACGAATTTTCCCTTGGTTTCCTCGGAATTTGTGATGTGAACCTCCCCCACCGGGTTGTCCACAACTAACACCCAGCCGGGTTCTATACGAACACGCTTGCTGAAATATCGCTGGAAATCATATTCCCTGCTCCAAACCAAACCTCCAAGCAAAACAATCCCCACAATCAATCCGAGTCCTCGGAGCCTGAACATAAAAATCCTCCATCGGTTGAAACTACACAATTCTAAAATAGTCCACTAAAGTGCATCTTCTGGGTCTGGCGAAAGTGCGTGCCGTGGTCAAGCCGTCGCCGGTGGTCCCGGCAATTGTCAGCGTGGTAAATCCCTCGCCCTTGTATCCCAGCCCCGCATAGGACGGACCGTTTTTGACGAAAATGTTTGCGCCGCACGCCCTTGCCATATCCGAAAGACGCTCCACATTCTTTGAGTGCATAATGAATGTGTGCCTGTAGCCGTGTTCGGCGATTATCGCAAGTCTTTTAGCCTCATCGTAGTCTTTGACACGAACCACAGGCATAACGGGCATAAGTTGCTCCGCCATAACCAGCGGATGGTCCCACGCCGACTCAAAGAAAAGCAGAGGTGTGCTTTCAGGGACATCAATTCCGGCGGCACGGGCAATAACTGCGGCGTTTTTGCCCACGAATTTTTTGTTGACCAGAGGAATTCTGTGTCCGGAACCGCCCTTGTCCTCGGCGATTACCATTTTAGTGACTCTGTCGGCGTCGGCGGGGGAAAGTTGGAATGCGCCCGCCGCTCTCATCTGGCGAATTAACTCATCAGCCACAGATTCCACCACAAAAATCTCCTTTTCGGCGGTGCAGAGAACTCCGTTGTCAAAGGATGCGCCGCTGACGATATCCCGGGCGGCTTTGGGAATATCTGCGGTCTCATCCACGATAACCGGCGGGTTTCCCGGACCGGCGCACACCGATTTTTTCGGCACCTTCAGCGCAGCATTGACCACTCCCTCGCCGCCAGTGACGACTATGAGGTCCACATCGGGGTGATACATCAGTTGGTTTGCGGTCTCAATTGTGGGCTCGGGGACATACTGGACAACATCGGAAGGTGCGCCTGCATCGGCGAGGGCACGGCGCATATACTCCGCCGCCCTGGCGCTAACTTGTTTCGCCGCCGGATGAGGGTTGAATATCACCGCATTCCCTGCCGCAACGATGGATATTGAATTGTTCACGATGGTGGAGGGCGGATTTGTGGAGGGAGTTATTGAGACCACCACTCCATAGGGCGCAAGTTCCTCAAGGGTCAGTCCGTGGTCGCCGGTGAAAGTTCGTGGAACCAAATCCTCAACGCCGGGGGTTTTGGTCGCCGCAAGGATAACTTTTTCCCGCTTGTCGGGCATTTTGCCGAGTCCGGTCTCGGAGACCGCCATATTTCCAAGTTCATCGGCGTGGTCAAGGGCGATGCGGCGCATATTCTCCACCACTTTGCGCCGGACATCAAGCCCCATACTCTGATACTGCTTTTGTGCCTGCCGTGCCCGGGCAACGAGACTGTCAAGGGACAC
>JAMOPH010000127.1 GCA_027064665.1 bacterium
GTGGGTATCTGTCCCACATCTTCGCCGATTTTACTCTGAAGATGATTTTCGCCGGGATGCTGATTTTCGCCGGCGCGCTGATGCTTATCCCGGTCAAGGAGAGGACTTCTGCGCCTCACCGCGGATTTGGCATACTTGAGATCCGCATCGGTGAGGAAAAATACCCGCTCAATCTGAAAATTGCTGTCCCGGTGACGGTTCTGACCGGTTTTGCCGCCGGGATGGTTGGGGTTTCCGGCGGGTCGTTTCTGGTGCCGCTGATGGTGCTGGCTTGTGGAGTGCCGGTTCACATCGCCGTGGGAACATCCTCAATTCTGGTGGCGGCGACCGCGTTTATGGGCTTTGCCGGACACGCCCTCCGCGGAGATTTTGACCCGCATCTTGCGATACCCCTTGCCGTGATAACGATTTTCGGCGGAACACTGGGCGGGAAATTCGCCCTAAAATCCAAGCCGCACCACCTCAAACGACTTTTCGCATATACAAATTTCCTTGCGGCGGGATTTATGCTCTTCAATGCGCTCCGCACCGGCGGGATAATTTGATGCCCCCCACCTGTGCGCAGTTTTTTCGGTTGAATAATCCCCTCCACAGATTATTTTAATCAAAACGGGGGAGAGTGATGGCGCCGAAGAATACAAAATACATCGTAATCACGGGCGGGGTGCTTTCAGGTCTTGGCAAGGGAATTGCCACCGCCAGCGTGGGACATCTTCTTTCGTCAAAACTCAAGGTGATACCGATAAAGTGCGACGGATATCTGAACACCGACCCCGGCACGATGAACCCCATTGAGCACGGCGAGGTCTTCGTCCTTGATGACGGCGGCGAGGTTGATATGGATTTCGGACACTACGAGCGCTTTTTAGGGGTGACCTGCCGCAGCGAGTGGAACCTCACTATGGGCAAGGTTTACTGGCGCATTTTAGAGCGTGAGCGCCGGGGCGATTATCTGGGAAAAACTGTCCAGTTGATTCCCCATGTGACCGATGAGATAAAGAGCCACTTCAAAAAAATCGCCCAGCAGGAGAAAGCCGACATTGTCCTGATTGAAATCGGCGGGACAGTGGGCGATATGGAGAATGAGTTGTTCATTGAGGCGGTGCGCCAGTTGGGGCAGGAGGTCGGCGAGGACAACATTGTCTATATTCACCTCACCTATGTTCCCATTCCGCCGAATCTGGGCGAGCACAAGACAAAACCCACCCAGCAGAGCGTGAAACTTCTCAACGAGCGGGGAATTCGCCCGGATATTATCATTGCCCGTTCGCCGAAACCTCTCACGCAGAAGGTCAAGGAGAAAATTGCGCTTTTCTGCAATATCCCGCCGGAGGCGGTGATATCCGGTCCCGATGTCAAAACCGTGTATCAGGTCCCCATACTGTATGACCAGCAGAACCTGACTGCGCTGATTCATAAAAAACTCAAGATATATTCCCCGCCGAATCTGGCGAAATGGCAGAAATTAGTTGATGCGATACTCAATCCCGAGCGTGAGGTGACGATTGCAATCTGCGGAAAATACACCGACCTTCACGATTCGTATGCTTCAATACTTGAGGCGCTGACCCACGCCGGCGCACACCTGAAAACGAAAGTCAGGGTCAAATGGATTGAGACCACAAAAATTGAGCAGGGCAAAATCACGGTTGAAAAGGCACTTGCGGATGTTCAGGGCGTCATTGTCCCCGGCGGATTTGGTCTGCGGGGAATTGAGGGCAAAATTGATGTGATTCAATACTGCCGCCAGAACAAAATCCCGTTTTTGGGGATATGCTACGGGATGCAGTTGGCGGTGATTGAATTCGCCCGTAATGTCTGCGGGCTTGAGGGCGCACACACCACCGAGGCGGAAGAGGAGGGGATTGAGGTCAAGCATCCGGTGATATGCCTTCTGCCGTCGCAGAAGGGGCTGAAGAAAAAGGGCGGCACTATGCGTCTCGGCGGTCAGGATGTGTATATCAAGCCGGGGACTGTGGCGCACAAAATTTACGGCGCCGACAAAGTCCGGGAGCGTTTCCGCCACAGGTATGAGGTCAACCCTGAATATGTTCCCACGCTTGAGAAGTGCGGGCTGGTGTTCTCCGGATATGAGCCGCAGGAAAACATTATGCAGATTATGGAACTTCCGGAGCACCCATTTTTTATCGGGGTGCAGTATCATCCCGAACTCATATCAAAACTGGAAAAGCCCGAGCCATTGTTCTATCATTTAGTGGAGCACGCCCTTGAGCGGGTGTGATTTGTCCGAAATGACTTGAATTTCCCGGGGGAACCTTTTAATTTTGGGGAACTATGCGGCGATTTATCACATTTGCGGCGATTTTTCTGACCCTGTCCACCGCCGGGGCGACAAGATATCTGCACCGCACCGGCACGGTCAGACTGCGGGTGGACGATGTGTATCCTTTAGGATTTGTGGAGTTCCGCTACAACCCTATGGACACCGCCGATGTTTTGTGGCGGGCGTTTCTGGCGATGAGTTTCTACCACGGCGCCTCACGGGCTTTATATTCCGGGCGGGCAAACGATGAGGGCGACCTCGCAGTACCGGATTTTTTCTCCCTCTCTCCCCTTGAACTGTTTGAGGACACCCTTTTTGACTCCACTATGGTTGTGGATTCCGTCTCCGACACCACGCATTATGACACATCATATACGGTGGATACCATTATCACGCAGGCAGAGTCCCGATGTTCCTTTATATCAACCGACTTTTATATTGAGGTGGAACAGGTGGTCAGTTCGCATTATAACGGCGAGCCGTTTGTGAAGATTATGTGGATTATCCGCAACAATTCCTCCGATACATACACCGACGGGCGGTTCGTCTTCCACTTTGACGGCGATGTCCCCGACTCCCGCTTTGAGGATGATGTCGCCATTGGATTTCCAGAGAAAAACGCCGCCTGCCAGATGGCTTCGCCCTCAGATTCCACCTGTGTCGGGTTTATATGGCTTTCCGGCGGATGGGATTATCAGATTGAGAACACTCTTGAGTGGTTTGACCGTGGGTTGAAC
>JAMOPH010000128.1 GCA_027064665.1 bacterium
AAAAAAGTTATCTGCCCGCCGGGAATGGCTAAAAACTTAAAGGTTCCCGCCAAAAATGTGGTTGAGGGCACCGCCCCTGTGGATATGCTTTACGCCAGCGGCACAGTTTTTGTCCTAAACTCAAAATCTGTCCCCCCGGTTCTGTGGGAGTTTGTTGATGAGTATTTGGTGGAATTTTTGGGTTTAAGTGTGCAGGATTGAAGGTTAACTATATCGGCGGCATTTAAAATAGTAAATTGTGTCATTTTTTATTCTAAACTTCACTGTATGTTGCGCTTTCGCTTGTAATCATCCCAATCAACGGATTTTCCATCTCTAAATTGCCTCATCGCTTCCTCTCTATCAATAAAATCCTCTTCTGTCATAAATTCAAATTCCTCAAGCAACTCACGAACTGCCTTTAGAACTTCGTCGTGGATTATTTCCCTTAATTTTTGCTCATCAACCACGATAGACATATCTAATCCCCCGCTCGGATGTTTGATTGGTTAGCACTATATCAGTAACGAAAAAAATAAACTGCGTCAAGAAAATTCTTACATCAATTCAGACAGGTCATTTTCAACCTCTCACCACGGCGGCATACTGGAAAATATCTGCCCTCTTATTGCTTCCGGGTCGGAATCCTTCGAGAATGTGAGCGGTCCGACCACGGCGATTTTCACTTTCGCAAAGGGCAGCGGAATCATAAACCTGTCCCACGAGTTGAGGCGAATTGTGGGTCTGGCGAAGGTTATGATAACGGGGAAAACCGGTGCGCCGGTGTTTTTCGCCAGATAGACCACGCCGTCCTTTATCTGGTAAGCCGGACCCCGGGGACCGTCGGGGGTTATTGCCACCTGTCCGCCGCCGGCAATTATGTCTGCCATCTGCAGAACTGCCTTTGTGCCGCCCCGTGAGGATGACCCCCGCACGACGCCGTAGCCCAGTTTTTTCAACGCACGGGCGATAAGTTCGCCATCCCGGGAACGACTGACCAGAACATTTATCCCCCTGTTCCGGAAGGCGTAGGTATGCGCCAGAAGGTGCCCGTGCCAGATGGGGTAAATCGCCGCACCGTGGGCGGGCATTTTCTCTTCACCGTCAATTTCTATGCGCCAGGTGGCGCCCAGAATTTTCAGCGCCAGCGGGAAAATGTGCTCGGCGATAAAAAGCAGAACTCTGTCGGAGAATTTGCTCATCTGCCCCGGATAATTTCCAGCATTTGCGGGTGAATTTGCGGGTTTGCGGCGACAATTCTGTCGCTTGAGAGCGTCCAGGGATTTCCGGCAAAATCGGTGACCACGCCTCCCGCCTTTTTGACGATAAGGGCGCCTGCCGCCATATCCCACGGTCGGAGTTTGAGTTCCCAGAAGCCGTCAAGGCGCCCGGCGGCGACATACGCCAGATCCAGTGCGGCAGAACCCGCCCGGCGTATCCCCTGCGCCGCATAGGAAAAATTCACAAAGTGGTCAAGGTTGTTCTCCGTTTCCGGCGAGAGGTCATAGGGGAAGCCCGTGGCTAAAAGCGCCCCGGAGATGTTATCAATTTGTGACACCTTTATTTTCTCGCCGTTGAGATACGCCTCACTGTAAACCGTCGCCCAGAAAATCTCCTCCCGCAGGGGGTCATACACCACGCCCAGAACTAAATGTCCCCGATGGACAAACGCCACAGATACGCAGAAAAACGGGAATCCGTGGGCGAAATTGTTGGTCCCATCAAGAGGGTCCACCACCCATAGGTTTTCAACGGCAATCTTTTGAAGTCCGCCGAACTCCTCCGAAAGGATTTTGTGGTCCGGATATGTGGTCTCAATCTGGCTGCGGATGAACTTTTCCGAGACCAAATCCGCCGAGGTCACCAATTCTCTGCCGCTTTTGTGGGCGATTTCCTTGTGCCTGTAGTATCCCTCCCGAAGAATTCCTCCCGCCTCAAAAACCATCCTCTGTGCAAATTGAAGATAGGAGTTCACCTCCGCTTCGCTCAGCGGCGGCATATCCCACAGAGTAAAACTGCCTCCTTCGCCGTCAAAAATATCCTGAGAAGTTCCCATATTCCCTCCGTTCCTATCTTATAAAATCGTTTTGTGCGAGTTTAAAGTCAACAATTTTGTTATCCGCCAATGTTATTTTTTTATAACCCAACGAGTTAACAGTTATGATAAAATAACTATTCAAGAGAGTTTCTTCCCGGTTTCAAAATTTGTTGAGTGCTGGCGTAATATGTTGATTTCAAAGCGGTTATGAAAAATCAATAAAAAATCCGCAGTTTTGGCACGCCTCTTGCTTCATAATTGGCGGAAAATGGATAAGAAAAAACCTTAAACAGGAGGTGCAACGATGAGACGCGTAGTACTACTAACCCTGGCGGTGCTGGTGGGGGTGGCACTTGCCCAGTGGACCCCTCCAGATTCTGGCTGGACTCCGCCTGACAGCGGATGGCACCACGGGGATTCCTCCTGGACTCCGCCCGACAGTGGCTGGACCCCTCCGGACAGCGGTGGATGCCATCACGGAGATTCTTCCTGGGTGCCTCCGGATTCCGGCTGGACTCCTCCAGACTCTGGCGGTTGGCATCACGGAGATTCGTCCTGGGTGCCCCCAGATTCCGGCGACTGGGGATGGGAACCCGGTGATTCGTGCCCCGGTGATTCCGGCGGATGGGGTCATCACCATCATTGGTGCGATTCCTGCTGGCACGAACCGGATTCCTCCTGGTGGGGCGATGAAACCCTTTACACCGTTTCTGGCTATGTGTATGATGCCGTTACTGGTGATCCGGTGGCACACGCAATGGTCACGGCGCACTTCTACTTTGACGCTTGGACAGATACTTCCTTCTGGTTCCATCATCACGGGCATCACTTCGGAGTCACATTCACCGATTCCACCGGTTATTATGAGTTAACTCTGCCGGCTGGCGAGTATGTGTTCGGTGCAACCCATTGGCTCTATTTCCCGTGGTTCTACGAGGACCACACAAATCCGCTTGAGGCTGACCCGTTCGTCGTGGACGGCGATATCTCCTACGATAT
>JAMOPH010000129.1 GCA_027064665.1 bacterium
AGCCGTTGGTGAAAACCAGCACTCTCCCCGAATCGGCAAGTTCGTGGCGCAGAGGCAAAAAATCCTCCCACCGCTCATAAATTTTTTCCACCGGCGAACGCATACGAAAAATATACCCTTGTTTGCCCTGCAGAAAAACCTTTTATTCCACCCGGTGGCAACACGGAAACAAAATCGCCTTGCATTTGGCAAGATGATAAATATTTTCAAAGTTGTGCGCCCGTAGCTCAACTGGATAGAGCACCGGACTTCGGATCCGGTGGTTAGGGGTTCAAGTCCCTTCGGGCGCGGTTTTTTGAAATAAATCTGCGAGGAACAATGGGCAGAAAAGTTCTGGTCACAGGGGGCGCCGGTTTTATCGGCTCAAATTTCGTGCGGATGCTTGTGGATGACCCCACGGTGGACCTCGTCCGCATCCTGGACAAACTCACCTACGCCGGAAGCCTTGACAACCTTGAGGATGTCCTCGGCAACCCGAAAGTTGAATTCGTTCGAGGGGATATCGCCAACTACGACGACGCCCACCCCGCAATGGAGGGAATTGACTGGGTCGTCAATTTCGCCGCCGAGTCGCATGTGGACAGGTCCCTAAGAAATCCCGCCGAATTTGTCAGGACGAACATTGAGGGAGTCCGCGTGCTTCTGGAAATTGCCCGGGAGACAAAGCCCGAACGCTTCTTGCAGATTTCCACCGATGAGGTCTATGGTTCAATTGCCGAGGGCTGTGTGGATGAGACCGCGCAGTTGCGCCCCTCAAGTCCATATTCGGCGTCAAAGGCATCGGCGGATATGCTGTGCAACGCGTATCTGACTACTTTCGGCGTGCCGGTGATTATCGCGCGAAGCGCCAACAACTACGGACCGTATCAGTATCCGGAAAAACTCATCCCGCGGTTTGTGTCGCTCGCGCTCAAGGGCGAAAAACTGCCCCTCTACGGCGACGGCAGAAATATCCGCGACTGGCTGTATGTTGAGGACAACTGCCGGGCACTGCTTCTTATATTGAAGAAGGGGAAAGTGGGCGAAATCTATAATATCGGAGCCGGGGAACTGCACCAGAATATAGAAATTGCACGCAAAATTTTAGATATTCTGGGCAAGCCCGAGGATATGATAACCTTCGTCGCCGACAGACCCGGACACGACAGGCGATACTGCGTCAACTGGGACAAAATCCGTGCCCTTGGCTGGGAACCGCAGGCGAAATTTGAGGAAAAATTCCGCGAGACCGTTCTGTGGTATGCCCGGCGGGAACAATGGCTTGCCAAAAAATCCGAGGAGGCGGAAAAATTCTACCGCGGACAGTAGGCAATGCGCGAACACGGGTATCGTTGACCCCACGGCATCGGAAAACTTTTTGATTTCTCCCCAACCCCGGCTTTTTGACCCGAATATTTGACTTGCCCCCGCCGGCAAAAACACCTAATTTCCAGAAAGCGCGGAACACTATGGCAACGGAAATCACACATTTTATTGACCCCGCAGTCCTGGCGAAACTGGGCAACATTGAACTTGTCGCCCGGCTGGTTGTGGAGGGTTTTTTGGTGGGGCTACACAAAAGCCCGTATCACGGGTTCTCGGTGGAGTTTGCCGAATACCGGCAATACAATCCCGGCGACCCGCCGAAATCCATTGACTGGAAAGTTTACGCCCGCACCGACAAGTTTTTCGTCAAGGAGTTTGAGGAGGAGACCAACCTGCGGTCGTATATCCTGCTGGACAAAAGCGCGTCAATGGGGTTTTCGCACGGAGGGCGAATCACAAAGTTTGACTATGCCCGATACCTTGCGGCGGCGCTGGCATATCTTATGGTTCGCCAGAAGGACGCCGTGGGTCTTTTGACCTTTGACGAACGCCCCGACGACCTGATTCCGGCGTCTATGACCCGCGTTCAACTGATGGAACTTCTGAAGGTGCTGGCGAAAGCCGCCCCATCAGGGAAAACCAAAATTGACACCACATTTCTCGCGGTCGCGGACAAACTCAAACGCCGGGGACTGATAATCCTCATCTCGGACCTGTTAGACGACCCGGAACGCACAATTTCTGCGGTCAAGCACTTCCGGCACCGCAAAAATGAGGTGGTCGTCTTCCACATCCTTGACCCGTCAGAGATTGATTTTGACTTCAGGCGCGAGGCGCAGTTTGTGGATATGGAGACCGGGAACAAAATCCCCGTCCAGCCGTGGATGATACGCGACGAATACCGCGAGAAAGCCCAAAAATTTTTTGAACTCCTCAAATACCGCTGTCAGGAGTTTGACATAGACTACAACCTTTTGACCACCGACACGCCTTACGATGTCGCGCTTCTGGCGTATCTGCACAAAAGGCAGAAACTTTATTAATGTATTATCACCACTTTCTTATTTAATTTCCCATCAGCGCTGCGGAGAAAATAGATGCCAGAAGGATAATTACCTATATAAATTCGTTTATTACCGCCAGGGACTTCAAACAACATACGACCAGAAATATCATATAATCCCATATTAACGCTTACATCTTTCAACTCTATTACATCATTCATTACCAACAACCCCTCACTTTCCTTAGCCAATTCATTGTCTCTATCAGACTCTATACCTGATGGATAAATCTCAAATATATTCAACCTATAATCAGTGCCTGCAGTATATATTTTGTTCCCCTCGGCAACTATACCTCCAATTATGCGGCAACTATCCTCTGTATCGCAATAATATCCCAATGTGTCAAAGCCACTTGCTCCATCCCACTGGAGAACATAAACACTATACGGCGCATGATAGTAAAATGTATCACCCACAACACACTCTACCCGTGTCGCACTCATCGGCCAAACCCAGCCCACTGAATCTAAACCACCGCCGGTATCCCCCAACACCAAAACCGCCATATCGTAATCCGTTTCCTTCGTTATCAACAGCACACCACCTCCTGCTGCCATTGTATTCATCACAAATCCTTCTATCATCGGCGAACCCTCTGTCACATACACCGCCGGCTCCGCTGATAAATCCCTCACATCG
>JAMOPH010000130.1 GCA_027064665.1 bacterium
GCGGAGTTTGTCAAAATCAAACACCGACGGCGCAGTGTTGATTCCGTCAAGGTCAAACCGGCGAACAAGTTCCTCGCGGGACATAATCTCGGTGTCGTCCTTGGGAGACCAGCCTAAAAGCGCAAGGAAATTGAACATTGCCTCGGGCAGGATACCCTGCTCCTTGAACTCGGTGATTGCTGTGGCGCCGTGGCGCTTGGACAGTTTCGTCCGGTCGGGACCCAAAATCATCGGCAGGTGGACGAATTTCGGCGGCTCCCAGCCGAGCGCCCTGTAAATCAGAAGGTGCTTGCCGGCGCTGGGAATCCACTCCTCGGCGCGCATTATGTGGGTTATCCCCATCAGATGGTCGTCAATCACCACCGCAAAATGGTATGTCGGGAAGCCGTCGGACTTTATCAGGACTATGTCGTCAAAGGTTGAGTTGTCAAAACAAATTTCGCCGCGCAGTTCGTCATAAATGCAGGTTTTTCCGAAAAGGGGCATCTTAAACCGCACGACCGTGTTGGGGTCTGTGGGGTCGGATTTAAGACCGCGGTCGCGGCAGTGGCGGTCATACATCGGCGGAAGACCTTTTGCCAGCCGCTCCTGTCTCACTTTCTCGAGGCGTTCCGGCGGACAATCACAGTAATAGGCATACCCTGCCTCAACCAACTTGCGGGCGTATTCGTGGTAAATCTCCAGCCTCTCCGACTGGACATAGGGACCATAGGGACCGCCGATATCGGGACCCTCGTCCCAGTCAAGCCCGAGCCAGCGGAGACCCTCCATTATCGCGTCAACCGCCTCGGGCTGATAGCGTTCGCGGTCGGTGTCCTCAATGCGGAGTATGAACTTCCCGCCGTGATGGCGTGCGAAAAGCCAGTCAAAAAGCGCGGTTCTGATGTTGCCCACATGCGGCAGTCCCGTCGGCGATGGTGCAAAACGAACCCTGACCATATCCTACCTCCGAATTTTTTGAATCAAAATTACCGGCGGCGCCCAATTGCGCAACCCAAAACCCGAAAATTGAAAAAAATTTGGTTGTCTTCGGCGGCAAAATTTGATTACTTTGCTTTATTAAAGATTTCACCTTTAAGGAGGATAAGATGACCGAGGGAACTGAACCCAAAAAGACACCGCTTTATCCTAAACACATTCTCGCCCACGCGAAAATCGTGGAGTTTGCCGGCTTTTTGATGCCGATGTTCTACGAGGGGATTGTCCCCGAACACAAGGCGGTCCGCCAGAATGTGGGCGTGTTTGATGTCTCGCATATGGGCGAGTTCTACATCTCCGGACCGGGGGCGCTGGAGTTTATCCAGAAGATGACCACCAACGATGCCTCGCGGCTCTCGGAATGGCAGGCGCAGTATTCCACAATGCTCTACGACCACGGCGGGATTGTGGATGACCTTCTGGTCTACCGCCTTCCCGATAAGTATCTGCTTGTGGTCAACGCCGCAAACATTGATAAGGATTTTGAGTGGCTCAAATCGCATCTGCCCGAAAGCGGAGTGGAACTGCACAACGCCTCGGATGAGGTCGCCCAGATTGCAATTCAAGGTCCGCGGGCGCAGGATGTCCTGCAGAAACTGGTCAACTACGACCTTGAGCAGATTAAATACTATCACGCCGCAGAACTTGATGTCGCCGGGGAGCGAATGCTGGTCTCCCGCACAGGATACACCGGCGAGGATGGGTTTGAACTGTATATGAAGCCCGAGGTTGCGGGCAAAATCTGGGATGCCCTGCTTGAGGCAGGGGAGCCCTTTGGAATAAAGCCCTGCGGACTCGGTGCCCGGGACACTCTGCGCCTTGAGATGAAATATGCCCTCTACGGCAACGATATTGACGAGACCACCAACCCCTACGAAGCCGGGTTGGGCTGGATAGTCAAGTTGGAAAAGGGCGATTTCATCGGTCGCGACGCGATAATTGACGCCAAAGCGAAGGGGCTCAAGCGGAAATTGGTGTGCCTTGAACTGCAGGAGAGAGGTTTCCCCCGGCACGGGTATAAGGTTTTCCGCGAGGGCAAAGAGGTCGGTGTGGTCACCAGCGGGACATTCTCGCCGATGCTCAACAAGGGGATTGCTCTCGCCTATGTCCCGCGGGAGTTCTCCAAACCGGGGAACACTTTTGAGGTGCAGGTGCGCAATGTGAAAATTCCGGCGGTAGTGGTCAAACCCCCATTCTGGAAAAATGGAACAGTGAGGGTGAAGCACACATAGAGCAAAATGAAAATCTCGGCAAAGCAAGTAGAGGATGCGCTCAAAAAACTTCCCGATGAGGCGAGGGAGAAAGTGTGAAGGTATATCAATTTTCTCTTGAAAAAACGAGCACTGCCACCGGAAAGGGAAACTGGTGTTTGATTGGGAAGGGGCTGAGCGATATCGGAGAGGAAATAGATGCTGTGGAACTTCAGCATAAGGCACTTGAATGGAGATGGATGTATTTGATTGATACAACCATAAAGTTGCTAATGAGGTAAAACTGGACTTTGATGAGGCTTATATTTATCTAATAGCCAGACATTACGGTTTCAAAATAGTAACTATGGACAGATATTTTTCTCGTGTTGCGGATGTGCCGGTGGTATTTATCTAAAATGGACACTACCGTGGACATATACACTGTTCTTGTGCCCGCCGAGGTTGAACTTTTCGGCGAGGATGAGTTTGATGTGGCGGTGGTTATTGATGTCCTGCGCGCGACAACTACTCTGCTTTTTGCCCTCAAATCGGGGGCGGAAAGGATTATCCCTGCCGAGTCGGTGGAGGTGGCGCGCCAACTGAAACAAAAATTCCCCGATGCCCTGCTGTGCGGCGAGCGGAACGGCACCAAAATCCCCGGGTTTGACCTCGGAAATTCGCCCTTGGAATACACTCCTGAAAATGTGCGCGGGAAGATCCTGATTTACGCCTCAACCAACGGCAGCGTGATGATGAAAAAAGTCTCCCGCGTGGCAAAGAGGGTGTTTCTGGCAAGTCTGCGGAATGT
>JAMOPH010000131.1 GCA_027064665.1 bacterium
TGGACATCTTGTTGCCCCGGAGGAATACGGCGGAAAATCCTTTGGGATTGCATATTCAAAGTCCCTGTGGGGGAAATTCGGCTGGGGCGCCGGCGCAGAGATTCTTTCGGCAAATCACGGGGATACGAGTCTCAACGCCGCCGGAGGATTTGGCGCAATTTACCTTGATGTTGTCAGGTCAAAGCGCCTTGTGGTGAGGGTTCCGAGGATTTTTGCTGGATTTGCGGGGAAAAATGAGGGCACCTCTGCCGGATGGTCGCCGGAAAAATTTGTGCCGTATCTTGGCGTCGGCGCCGGGACTGAATTTTTCATCACCCCGCAGTTTTTTTTCGGAGTTGGAGCAAATTTTGTGTATGGACTCGCCGAAAAGCCCCTCATAGCCGCCGGAGTTTCTCTGGGATACCGTTTCGGTTTCTGCGACAGGGACAGGGACTGGGTTGACGACGAATTTGACAGGTGTCCGGAAACGCCACGGCACACGGTTGTGGACGAGCACGGCTGCGCCATTGATTCCGATGCCGACGGCGTGTTTGACGGGCTTGATAGATGCCCGGGAACTCCGCTGGCGGCGATAGTGGATTCTTTCGGCTGTCCCCGGGATTCCGACGGCGACGGCGTCTATGACGGCGTTGACCGGTGCGACAACACGCCCCCGGATATCCCGGTTGACACCACGGGCTGTCCCCGGGACTCCGACCACGACGGTGTCCCCGATTATGTGGATTCCTGCGCCAACACGCCCGAGGGCGCAATAGTTGACCTCAAGGGATGTCCCACCGATTCCGATGAGGACGGTGTCCCCGACGGAATTGACCAGTGTCAGGGAACGCCCACCGGCTTTGAGGTTGACCGGTTCGGATGCCCCACCATTCCCACCGCCGACGGCGTGGTGATTTACAACCTCTTTGACGATAACCTTCAACTTACCGCCAGTGCGATGAATTCCCTGTATCGTGTCGCCCGCCGAATCCGGGCGTATCCCGACAGGATAACAAAAATCCTGATTTATACCGACACCGAGGGCAGTCCGGCTTACAACAGAAACCGGGCAAGAAAGGTCGGCGAGAAAGTTGTGGAGTTCCTCAAGGAGCAGGGGGTTTCGCCGGAACTGGTGAAAATTGTCCCTATGGGGGAAAAGGACCCCATTATCCCCGGTTTTTCCAAGGCAGCGAAGGAAAAGGACCGCCGGGCAAAATTTGTGGTTGGGGAACCGTCAACTGACTGAAGGCAGAGGGTAAATCCTAAAGTGTTTAACAAATCACTTTATAAACTTCGCAAAACATCTTGTTGGATAATACGATAGAACGAAAAATATAAAGCGCAGGGTGTCCACCACGGGATGAAAGTGGCTTCCGTGGGTGGTGTATATTGTCGGAATGGAGATGAACTCAATTTTTGCACCTTTGCGGGCGCCCTCAATTAGAATCTCACTTTCGGTCTGGTAGCGGTGATAGAAAAGGCGGATTTTGCGCAAAAGAGAGGTTCTTATCGCCCGGAAGCCGCACTGCGTGTCGGGGAACTTGCGCCCGGCAAGAAGCGAAACGAAAAAGGATGATAGTTTGTTGCTTATGCGCCGTTCTGGGGGCATAGAGGACAGGTCGCCCATTCTGTTGCCCACGACCATATCGGCGCCGGCCTCAACCCTGCGCACAAATTCCGGAATCATCTCCGGCGGATGCTGAAGGTCGGCGTCAAGGGTTATCACAAAGTCGTAGTTGCGCTCAATTGCCCACGCAAAGCCCCTTTTGAGGGCGTAGCCCTTGCCCATATTTTTCCCGCCCGGATGGGATTTCTCCACATTGACCCCGAACTTCCTGGCAACTTCCTCCGTGGAGTCCGTGGAGCCGTCGTTGACCACTAAAATATCCTGCGGCGGGCAGTATTCGGTCAATTTCCTCAAAAGCGCCCCCAATGTCCTCTCGCCCTGATATGTCGGGATTATAACGCAATATCTCACACTCAAAATTTATGGTTTGCGCCGGATTTTACAAACATTATCGCCTTCCAAAAAGACGATTGCAAATTTGCCTTGATTATTTTCCGCCGGATTTTAAGTTTAATTCTTATGAAACATTTTATCACAAGAGTGCTTGAGATAGTGGGGGCGATAATTCTTCTGGTTCTTTTGTTCCCGTTTTTCCTTCTGGCGGTATTGATTGTGCAGGTGGATTCTCCGGGTCCGGTGATTTTCAGGCAGGTCAGGGTCGGCAAGGGTGGAAAACCGTTTGTTCTCTACAAACTTCGCACGATGAGAAAGGACGCCGACGGCAATTTTCCGCCGCACACTCAGGTCAACGACCCAAGATTCTCGCCCGTGTGCAGGCTTATCCGCTCCACCGGGATTGATGAGGTCCCTCAACTGTGGAATGTCCTCAAAGGCGATATGGCGTTTGTCGGTCCTCGCCCGGAATTGCCCAGAATTGTGGACACATACACCCCGGAGCAAAAGCAGGTTCTAAAATATCGCCCCGGTCTGTTCGGAATATCTCAACTTGTCCTGCGCGAGGGCGTGGATTACCGGAAAAAACTGAGGATTGAACTGGCATACTATCCAAAGCGCAGTTTTGTGAAAGATATACTGATACTAATTTTGACCCCTCTTGTCCTTGCCCAGCACACGATAACCAGAATTTTGCCATTTGTTGAGAACAAACGGGAATACACAGACACTTTTTGGTTTAGATATCTAATTTCCGCCACGCCGGATGAGGTGCAGAAAATCATATCTGTTGAGGGCGGTCCGAAGTTTGCGGCGGAAGGTGGCGGTTCCAACGCTGCGGGGCATTGATTTATGGAAAGTAATTTTTTGCACATATATTTTCGCAATCCGCATCATCTAACGCTTTTGATTGCCCTAATTCTGGGCGCTGTCGGTGCGGTCTGGGTATACAGCCGAACAAACCCGCCGATTTCAAGAACAAGGGCGGTTATATTGGGCATCCTGCGGTTTATCGCAATCGCCGGGATAA
>JAMOPH010000132.1 GCA_027064665.1 bacterium
ACGGCGGACATCGGAGCCACGGAAGTAGATATTAGTCTGGGGGTTTTCGCCGACAAATTTTATCCGGTTCTCCCCCACCGGCTGGGTTTCCTCAACCATAACGACGATATCTGCGCCGGGCGGGACGGGAGCACCGGTCATAATTTTTGCGCATTCGTTTTCGCCAATTTGCCTTTTGGGAACGGCACCGGCAGGAATTTCCTCAACTATGGTCAGGACATTGCCGAGGTCCCGGCGGCGGCAGGCGAAACCATCAACCACGGACTTGTCAAAGGGTGGGAAATCGGCATCGGCGAAAATGTTTTCGGCAAGTATGCGCCCGGCGGCGTGAAAAATGTCTATGGTTTCGGCGCCGATTGGCTCGACATAGGACATCGCAACCTCATACGCCCTCTCAAACGGGAGCAACTGCCGGTTGACCTTTCTGGCGAACGGGTCAAAATTTCCCATCACGACCTCAACTTTTTACTTGATATTTATTATAGGAGCGCTTTTATTTATTCAAAACTAATTTTTCGCAGATAAACAAACGGGGAGGTTATAAAAATGGCGTTCAAAGAGGCGAAATACATCTGGATGAACGGCGAGTTTGTTCCGTGGAAGGATGCGAAAATTCATGTCCTTTCACATGTGGTTCACTATGGGTCGTCGGTGTTTGAGGGCATAAGGGCATACAGGACGCCGAAGGGAACAGCGATTTTCCGTCTTCCGGAACACACAAAAAGACTTTTCAACTCCGCAAAAATCTACCGGATGCAGATACCCTTCACGCAGGAGGAAATCAACGAGGCGATAAAGGAGACGATAAGAAAGAACGAACTGGAGGCGTGCTACATTCGTCCCGTGGTGTATCGTGGATACAACAGCCTCGGCGTGGACCCATTTCCCTGTCCTGTTGAGGTAGCCATTGCAGCGTGGGAATGGGGCAAATATCTTGGGGATGAGGCGCTGGAGAAGGGCGTGGATGTGAAAGTGTCCACCTGGAACCGGATGGCGCCCAACACTTTCCCCGCAACCGCCAAGGCTGGCGCCAACTATATGAACTCCCAGTTGATTAAAATGGAGGCGATTTTGGATGGATACAGCGAGGGTATAGCGCTGGACATCAACGGCTGGGTCTCCGAGGGAAGCGGAGAGAACCTGTTTGTGGTGATTGATGAGGTTCTCTACACGCCGCCGCTGGGGGCGTCAATCCTGGCGGGAATCACACGGGACACGGTGATAAGACTGGCGAAGGACCTCGGCTATGAGGTCAGAGAGATGCTCATTCCGCGGGAGTTCCTCTACACGGCTGATGAGGCATTCTTCACGGGTTCGGCGGCGGAAATTACGCCCATCGCCAGCGTTGATATGATTCCTGTGGGCGAGGGTAAACGGGGTCCCATAACCAAAAAACTGCAGGAGAAATTCTTTGACATAGTTGAAAACGGCAACGACCCCTACGGCTGGCTGCACTATGTATAAACGAGCCAGGCGGCGAAAATCTCTTGCAACTCGGCGGGAAAACGAGAAATTTAAATAAATTTTGCACCTGATAAATTAAAGGAGCAGAATACGGTATAATATGAGCGCAAATGTGCTGATAATTGGAGGGGCTGGATATATCGGTAGCCATTTGACCTACTGCCTTCGGCAGAGGGGTTATAGGACCTTTGTATACGACAACCTGTCTACCGGGCACAGGGAACTGGTCACCGGTCCCTTTATCTATGGGGATGTCCTTGAGCCAGAAAGGCTTGAAGATGTTTTTGCATCGCACAGGATTGATGTTGTCATCCATCTGGCAGCCAAAAGTCTCGTGTCGGAGTCCCTTGCCAAGCCGCTGTTTTATTACGAGAACAACATCGGGGGCACGCTCAATATCCTCAAGATAATGCTCCAGTATGGTGTGGACAAAATACTGTTTTCCTCAACGGCATCGGTCTACGGGAGCCCCAAACAGATACCTGTGACGGAGGACGCACCACTAAAACCGGATAATGTTTACGGATTCACCAAACTCGCCATTGAAAGGATGATATCCGACAGTAGCAGGATTCACGGGTTTTCGTATTTTGTTCTGAGGTATTTCAACGCCGCCGGGGCGGACCCCGAAGGGAATTTCGGGGAACTGCATATTCCAGAAACGCATATAATTCCGCGTATTCTGGATGTCGCACTGGGCGAGGAAGACCACATAGTCGTTTATGGGACAGATTACGATACTCCCGATGGCACCTGCATCAGGGATTATATCCATATTCTGGACATTGTTGACGCTCATATACGCGCAATTGAGTGGCTTCTTGAGAAAAAATCCGATGGGACGGGACTGGCATTGAATGTGGGAAGCGGGAAGGGATATTCGGTTTTGGAGGTAATAAAGACCGCGGAGAAAGTCACCGGCAAGAAAATTCCGATAGTTGAAGGGGACAGGCGCCCCGGCGACCCGCCGAGGTTGGTGGCAAGTTATGAAAAAATAAAAAAGATTCTCGGCTGGGAACCCAAATATTCCGACCTGGAAACAATCATTGAAACTGCCTGGAACTGGCATAAAGGAAGGAGACTGGAGATTTTTCGCCCCAAAAGGGGAAGTTTCACATATACTAAATAGCGATGATAGACCTTTTTCAATCGGGGGATATAATTTCTGCCTCCCGCAGGACTGATATACCGCGCTTTTACTCAAAATGGTTTCTAAAACGCCTTGAAGAAGGCTTTGTGTTAGTGCGAAATCCGTTCAATCCCAATCAGATAAGGCGGGTTTCCCTCAAGCCGGAAGATGTAAGCGTTATAGTTTTCTGGACGCGGGATGCTTCTCCTCTATTTGGGGAACTTCCGGAACTTCTAAAAAGGTATAGAATTGTCTTTCTATGGACAATTATTGGATACGGGGTTTCCCTTGAAACCGCAAGCATCCCTGTTGAAAGAGCCATAGAAAATTTCATCAAAATCTCAAAAACTGTGGGAC
>JAMOPH010000133.1 GCA_027064665.1 bacterium
TTCCCCTCGCAGGGCTGAGTTTTGAGGGCGGCATAGTGAAAAATTACTTTGGGCTGATTTACGATTGGAAATATGCGACGATTCAGAAGGCGCCCGAAGATGTCGCCCGAGTCTGCGCCTCCGCCGATGCGGGAATTGCGCTGTCTGGCAAATTCCCCGGCAAATTCGGCAAGTTTCAAATCGTGATGCTCAACGGCGAGGGATACAGCAAATTTGGCTCTGAGATTGACAAATTCCCCCTCGGGGGAGTCAACCTGCGGTTTTCCCCCGCAGAGTTTATCACCATAGGCGGCTCCGCTCAATACACCCGCACCACCGCCGATTCCTCAACCGTGGACCTTCTCCGTTCGGCTGGCGCTGGGATTATCTCTGTCAAACCGGTGAAAATTTTTGCGGAGTATTTCCTCAAGAAGATGGGGGACAACACCGGCGCCGGATTTTCCGCTATGCCCACCATCAACATCACAGAAAACCTGATGTTAGTGGCACGGTTTGACTTGTGGGACCCCTCGGATAAAATCACCGACGATGAGCAGAAAATGTTTATCCTCGGCGCAAACTGGGAGTTTTCGCATTCCCCGGCTGGGGTCTCAAAGGTTCAGGCGGAATGGGAGCACAAAACAACGGGCGGCGGTGACCCCACCGACGAGTTACGCTTGCAACTCCGCTGGGAGTTTAAGAGCAATCCGTTCTGACTACGCCCTTTTCGGATACTGCTCCTCGTCGGTGCCGGTGACCCATATGGGCATCTCGCCACGCTCAACCACATCGCGGGTGATGATGACCCGCCTCACATCCTTTTTTGACGGCAGTTCGTAGGTGATGGGGATGAATACCCGCTCCACGATGGACTTGAGCGCTCTGGCGCCGGTCTGCTTTTTCTCCGCCTCCTCAACTATTGCGTCAATGGCATCGTCCTCAACAACCAACTCCACGCCGTCCATAGCGAAAAGCGCCTTATACTGCCGCAGAAGGGCATTTTTCGGCTCGGTCAGAATCTGCCGAAGGGCATACTTGTCCAGCGGGTCAAGGCTGACTACCACGGGGAGTCTCCCCACAAGTTCTGGAATCAAGCCGAAGTGAATCAAATCCTCCGGCTCAAGTTTTTTCAACAGTTGGGCGGTGGAAAGTCTCTCCCGCGCCTCTGCGTCAAAGCCGATGACGGTCTTTTGAGTTCTCCGGGCGATGATTTTGTCCAGACCCTCAAAGTGTCCGCCGGCGATGAACAGGATGTTTGAGGTGTCAATTTTTATCATCGGCTGTTCGGGGTGTTTGCGCCCGCCCTCGGGTGGCACAAGGGACTCGGTGCCCTCAATGATTTTTAAAAGCGCCTGCTGAACGCCCTCGCCGGAGACATCTCTGGTGATTGAGGGGCTCTCGGACTTCCGCCCGATTTTGTCTATCTCGTCAATGTAGATTATCCCGATTTCCGCCAGCGGGACATTGTAGTCCGCCGCCTGAAGCAGACGAACCAGGATATTCTCCACATCCTCGCCCACATATCCCGCCTCGGTGAGCGTGGTGGCGTCGGCTATGGCGAACGGAACCTTCAAAAACCTTGCCAGCGTGCGGGCAATAAGCGTCTTGCCCACTCCGGTGGGTCCTATCAGGAGGATGTTGCTCTTTTCTATCTCCACATCGGGATTGTCGTTGGAAAGATGGTGCAAAATCCTTTTGTAGTGGTTGTAAACCGCCACGGCGACGGTGATTTTCGCCTCCTCCTGCCCGATTACATACTGGTCTAAAAACGCCTTGATTTCCTTCGGCGTGGGCAGGCTTTTCTCATCAAAGGGAAGTTGAGGTTTTTTGCGCCGGGAATCCCGCAGGAATTTATAAATCCTGTTGACACAGTCAACACATATCAGACCGCCGAATTTTCCCTCCACAAGCCCGGGGGTTTCGCTGGCAAGCCGCCCGCAGAACGGGCACACAGGCTCTATTTTTGGCTCGCCCTCGCCGATTTTATCCCAGTTTTTCGCCATAGTTTTTCCTCGCTGACAAAATTCCATAAAATTTAGGTCAAAATTTCGCTCTTTCAACAAAAATTATCCTTGAGGTTGATTTTGCGCCCGAAAGGGGTTATCTTCCACTGACCGCACAGGGGGAGGCAGATGGAACTTTGGGACTATGCAGAACTTTCGCCGGAGGAACTTCTGGCGAGGATTAAAGAAGCCAAAGAGCACAAGGGCGCCGTGATTCTGGCGCACAACTACCAGCGCCCGGAAATCCAGCAGGTGGCAGATTTTTTAGGCGATTCGCTTCAACTTGCCCGCAAAGCCACAGAGATTGACGCTGACATCGTGGTTTTCTGCGGCGTGCTGTTTATGGCGGAGGTGGCGGCAATCCTCAACCCCGACAAAAAGGTTCTGATTCCCGAGATTCAGGCGGGGTGTCCGCTTGCGGCTTGTGCCGCCGCCGAAGATGTTATGGCGCTTTCCCGCCAGCATCCCGATTACGCCGTGGTGACCTATGTGAATTCTTCCGCCGAGGTCAAGGCGGTGTCGGATATCGTCTGCACAAGCGCCAACGCCGTAAAGGTGGTCAGTTCTCTCCCGCCGGAGAAGGGCGTAATTTTCGTCCCGGACAAAAATCTCTGCCGCCACGCAAAAAAACACACCGGAAGGCAAAACATCATCTGCTGGGACGGCAACTGCTATGTGCACGACAGACTTTCCCTTGCAGACCTTCGGCGAGCCCAAACAGAGCATCCCGAGGCGACGATAATCGTCCATCCGGAGTGCCCGCCCGAGGTGCAGGACGCCGCCGATTTAGTCTTCTCCACCGGCGGAATGTATCGCTATGTGAAAGAGCATCCCGGCGAGCCGGTGGTTCTGGGCACAGAGGTCGGTATGGTTGACCGCCTGCGGTGGGAGTTCCCGCAGACGCCGGTCTATCCGATGAGCGAGAGGGCAATCTGCGCAAATATG
>JAMOPH010000134.1 GCA_027064665.1 bacterium
GCACGGACCGCAAGGGGGTTTTCATCCAAAAGCGGGATGTCCTCCTCAACCGGCGAGGTGAACGGATGGTGCGCCGGCGAGATGCCCGTGGGCGAATCCTCGTTCTCCTCAAACAGCGGGAAATTCACAATCCACAGGGCGTGATGCTGTGAGGTGTCCACTATGCCCAATTCCTTCGCCAGCATAGTCCGCAGACCACCCAACACTTTGGCGACTATGTCGGGCTTGTCGGCGCCGAAGAAAAGGATTGTGTTCGGGGTCAGTTGTTCGCCCAAGCGCTCCGCAAGCGCCCGCCGGAAATCCTCGCCCAGAAACTTTGCGATTCCGCCGTCAAACTTTTCGCCGTCAAATTTGGTGAAGGCGAGCCCCTTGGCACCCCATTCCTGCGCAAGTTTGGTCAACTGGTCAATTTTTTTGCGGGAGAATTTGTCCGCAGAGGGCATCGGCAGAACCCGGACAACTCCGCCGCTTTCTATCGCCCCCTCAAAAACCTTAAACCCGCATCCCGGCACGATATCGGTGATGTCGTGGATTTCCTGCTTTATCCGCAGGTCGGGCTTGTCGGTGCCGAAACGGCGCATTGCCTCGTCATACGACATCCTCGGCAGGGGCAAAGGAAGCACATACCCCTTGACCTTGAGCATAATGTGCGCCAGAAGTTCCTCGGCGAGGGTCATCACATCTTCGGGGTCAACGAACGACATCTCAAGGTCAATCTGGGTGAATTCGGGCTGGCGGTCGGCGCGGAGGTCCTCATCGCGGAAACATCTCGCCAGATGATAATACCGGTCAAACCCGGCGACCATAAAGGTCTGCTTATACAACTGCGGCGACTGGGGAAGCGCGTAGAACTTGCCGGGGAAGTTTCTGCTGGGGACAACGAAATCCCGTGCGCCCTCGGGCGTGCTTTTGACCAGATACGGCGGCTCAATCTCCCAGAAATCGTTGGCGTTGAGGAACTCCCGCGCCGCCTGCATACATTTGTGCCGGATGTAGATGTTTTTCTGCATAACCGGTCGGCGAAGGTCAAGGTAGCGGTAGCGCAGGCGGGTGTCCTCCATAGCAGTGATTTCGTCCTCAATGGGGAACGGCGGAGTTTCTGCGCGGGAGAAAATTTGCAGTTTCTCGGCAACGACCTCAATGTCTCCTGTGGGCATATTCGGGTTGCGGGCTTGTTGCGGGCGCATAACCACGGTGCCCTCAATTCCTATAACATCCTGTGGGTGCAGGGTGCTTGCCAGTTGGAAAACTTCCTCGTTTTCGGGCATAAATGTTATCTGTGTCTCGCCGTATCTGTCCCGAAGGACGACGAACAGGACTCCTCCAAAATCGCGTATATGCTGAACCCATCCAGCAAGTTTAACCTGCTGACCGGCGTTTTCGGCGCGAAGTTGCCCGCAGGTGTGAGTTCTTTTCATAACTTACCCTCCCCGTTTGCCCTGTAATTTGCGGGAACGAACCTAAAATGTAAAGGTATTTTATCTTTTCGGCACCAAATTTCTATAAAGGAAATTGGAAAGCAAAATTTTCACTCGCAAAAATTTGTTTGCGCAACCGCAGGTTTTGTTTATTTTTGAAAATCTGAAAACAACGAAAGGAGAGTCCTATGGACCCCAAAGACATAAATGTCGTAATAGCCACCGACTGCGGAAGCACGACCACAAAGGCAATTTTGATTGAAAAGCGTGAGGGAGAATACAGGCTGATTGTCCGGGGAGAGGCACCCACCACCGTTGAGGCGCCGTTTGAGGATGTCACAATGGGCGTGCTCAACTCGGTCAACGAGGTTGAGGAACTTTCCGGCAGAAAACTGATAAACGAAAAGGGCGAGATAATCCGCCCCGCCAAGGGCGATGTCGGTGCAGACATTTATGTGTCCACCTCATCGGCGGGCGGCGGTCTGCAGATGATGGTGATTGGGCTAATCCGGACGATGACCGCTGAAAGCGCCGAGCGCGCCGCACTGGGCGCCGGCGCAATCGTTATGGATGTCATCGCCGCCAACGACCAGCGCCCTGCCCACGAACAGATTGAGCGAATCCGCAGACTCCGCCCCGATATGATTCTCCTCGCCGGCGGAGTTGACGGCGGGAATATCCAGCAGGTCGTGCAGATGGCAGAACTTATCGCGGCGGCATCACCCAGACCCCGTCTGGGAACCGCATACAAACTCCCCGTGATTTACGCCGGCAACAAGGACGCCCGCGAGGAGATCAAAAAAGTCCTGGGCGACAAGGTTGACCTGTATATCGTTGACAATATCCGACCGACGCTGGACACCGAAAACCTTGAGCCCGCCCGCGACGCAATCCACAACCTGTTTATGGAACATGTGATGGCGCAGGCGCCGGGATACAAAAAACTTATGAGTTGGACCGACGCGCCAATCCGTCCCACGCCGGGAGCCGTGGGCGATATGATGAAACTTGTCGCCGATGAGGAGGGAATCCAGGTTCTGGGCGTGGATATCGGCGGCGCCACCACCGATGTGTTCTCCGTCTTCCGCGATTCCAAAGGCGTGCCGAGATTCAACAGAACCGTGTCGGCGAATTTAGGGATGAGTTATTCAATCTCCAATGTGTTCACCGAAGCCGGGCTGGACAATGTTATGCGCTGGATTCCTTTTGATATGGACGAAAAGGCGCTGCGGAATCAGGTCAAGAACAAGATGATTCGCCCGACCACGATTCCGCAGACGATGGACACGCTGATTTTTGAGCAGGCGCTGGCGAGGGAAGCCCTCAGACTGGCATTTCTGCACCACAAGACCTTCGCCACCGAACTCAAGGGGGTCCAGAAAAGGCGCACTGTCTCGGACACTTTTGAGCAGTCTGCAGAACTTGCCCACACCCTCGTCAATATGATGACGCTGGACCTCATAATCGGTTCCGGCGGAGTGCTT
>JAMOPH010000135.1 GCA_027064665.1 bacterium
ACCAGGCGAGCACGCTTTTGTATTCGTTTCTGACCACGGGAAAGCCGTTCTATCTGGATTTCTATCTTCAGCGGATTTCGCGGGTGACCCCCGAGGATGTCCGGCGGGTGGCGGAAAAGTATCTTGTTCCGGAGCATATGATTCTGGCGATAGTCAAGCCGTATGGTGCGACCTGCCCCGGGGATTCTCTTACTGCGGCGCACGCGGGCGGCGGCGCACCCAAATTTGAGGTCTTCACCCTGGACAACGGCGTCAGACTCGTCCTTGCGGAAAACGACGCCGTCCAGACCGAAGACCTTGCAGTCTATACCCTCGGCGGGCAGATTTTTGAACCCGCGGAAAAGGCAGGACTCGCCAAGTTCACCGCAAACTATCTCCGCGAGGGCACAAAAAAATACCCCGACTTTATGGCGCTTCAGGGAATTCTGGACAAACTCAATGTCCGCCTTGATGTGGACGGCGGAACCCACACAATCTATATGACTGCCAACTTCGTCCCCTCTGACCTGGATGCCACCGCAGAAATTTTGGAGCAGTTGTTTATGTATCCTACTTTCCCGCGCCGGGCGGAGCAGAAACTTCGCGAAAGGCAAATTGCCCAGATTCGCCAGGCGCACAGCAGTTGGGCTTCGGACGCGTTTATGTTCTTCAACGAGAAGTTCTACGGCGACCATCCCTACGCCAGACCGGTGGCGGGCTATGAGGAAACCGTCGCCAAACTGACCGCAAAGGATGCGAGGGAATACTGGGACAGCGTCCTCAATCCGCGGAACATCGTGGTTGCGGCATCGGGACCGGTGCCGGTTGATGTGATGAAAGAGCGTTTGAGCAAGATTTTCGGCAGAATCAAGGGCGGCGGGCAACTGCCGGAGATTCCCGAGCCGGCGCCCCATCAGAAGGACGAATACTACGAAAAAGAGGTCAACCGCGACCAGGTGACGCTTATTGTGGGCTACGATGCCTGCGGGACCCGAAACGAGCAGGACCGCTGGGCGCTTGTGGCGGCGGCACGGCTTCTGTCGGGCACCGGCGGGCTTTCCGGATGGCTTCCCGTGGAACTGCGCGGCAAACGGGACCTCGTCTATATCGCCTGGGCGGGATACGCCGGAAAACTCTACGGCGGGCATTTCTACCTTGCCGCCCAGTGCCAGCCCGAAAACGCCGATACGGTCAAGGCGATTATGCTTCGCCTGGTGGAGAAACTCAAATCGGGCGATTTCACCGACGAGGAACTCAAAAGAATCACCGACGCCACCGCCGAGCAGATGATGTTCTCCAAACAGCGCCAGTCGGATATCGTCTCGGAAAAGGGGCTTGATGTTCTCTACGGCTTCGGTGTGGACTATTCGGACGGTATCCCGGACAAAATCCGCGCGGTGAAAAAGGACGATGTCGTCCGTGTGGCGAACAAATACTTTGTTCATCCGGTGATAGTGATGATGAAGCCGGCAAAGACCGATGCGAACGAATGATGGACCAGTCCAAAATTCCCCCGGAATACGACCTTGCGACCTACGATTATCCTCTGCCGGAGGACAGGATTGCCCAGTTTCCGGCGGAGCCGCGGGATTCGTCAAAACTTTTAGTGGTGCGCCCGGGGGTGCCGCCGGTGGAGACCATCTTCCGCCGCATAACTGACTATCTCCGCCCCGGCGACCTGATGGTGTTCAATAACACGCGGGTTTTCCCCGCGCGGCTGTATGGACGCAAGCGCACCGGCGCCCGGATTGAGTTTCTGCTTCTGGAGAACCTGAGAGAGAGGGAATGGCAGGTTATGGCAAAGCCCGCCAGGCGCCTTCACCCCAACGATATCGTGGACTTTGAGGGGCACCTTTGTGCGCGAATTGTGTCCAAAAATCCGGATGGCTCGCTGGTGGTTGAGTTCAATCTCGGCGGTGAGGATTTCTGGCGCGTGCTGGACAATCTGGGGCATATTCCGCTTCCGCTGTATATCCGCCGCCCGGACACTGAATACGACCGCACCCGATATCAGACAGTTTACGCCGCAGAGACCGGCGCCGTCGCCGCACCCACTGCTGGGCTTCATTTCACCCCGCAACTTCTGGAAAAAATCCGCCGGATGGGCGTGGAGACTGCATTCATCACGCTTCATATTGGATGGGGAACCTTCAAGCCCATTGAGGTCAGGGATATCCGCGAGCACAAAATGCACCGGGAATACTACAAAATCCCGCCGGAGACCGCAGAGGCAATCAACCGTGCGCTGGCGGAGGGCAGGCGGATAATCGCCGTCGGCACCACCACGGTCAGGGCGCTGGAGTCCGCGGCGGCGGAAAGCATCCCCATCAAGCCCGGCGAAAGATGGACCAACCTTTTCATCTACCCCGGGTTTGAGTTCCGCGTGGTGGAGTGTATGGTCACCAACTTCCACCTGCCGAAGTCCTCGCTGATTGTGATGGTCAGCGCCTTCGCGGGAATTGAGACGATAAAATCTGCCTATAAATACGCACTGGAGCACGGATTCCGGTTTTATTCTTACGGCGACGCAATGTTTATTGTGAAAAATAACGCCAGATGAAACCCACTGCAGTTGCGTCCTGAGACGGTGCAGCGGCATTTTCCCACAAGTTCCCGCCCGCAGACGAGGATTTTGCAACGGGGAAATCAGAGTTCCACTGGTGGCGTCTCGCCGGCGAGTTCCCACAGGAGTTTGAGGTTTACCCGGTCCATATCGTTCTTTTTCGGCGTCTCAAGGATTTTGGGGATTTCGGCAAGCGAGGTGTCCTGCATAATCAGGCGGAAGGGTTCAATTCCCAGAAAGCCCTTGCCGATGTGCTCGTGGCGGTCCTTTTTGGAGTTGAAGGGGTGCTTGGAGTCGTTCATATGGATGCAGACGAGACGGTCCCTGCCGATTATTTCGT
>JAMOPH010000136.1 GCA_027064665.1 bacterium
CAAATCCTGTGGTGGAAGAAGAACAACGAATAGTTTTATTGTCCTCCTTTGGTGAACGGTTGAAATCGCCCTCCCATTCTTAGACGAGCGGTTAAAACCGCTCACATCCTCTGGCGAGCGATTGAAATCGCTCGCTGAATCTTTTTCAAACCCGACCTCCGGTCGGGTTTTTTCCCGCCTCAGCGAGGCATTTCAATGCCTCGCAAAATTCGGATATCCAGCATCGGGATTCATCCCGATGGGGGAAAATTCCAATTCATTTTTCCTCACCCAAAACCAGACCCGTCCCCGCGCTGAGAGTTGGTCTTGTCGCGCCTGTTACTTTACTGGGACACAGCAGCGGTAGTATGCACCATAGCCTAAGTGAACATCTGTAACGCTAAGGCAATTAGCTGAGTTGCAATAGAAAGCGTGCCAGGCATCGTTTCCGATCGGCTGTAACCCTGCTGTCCAATACCCGCTGACTGATATGCTGGTTTGATAGTAAAAGGACATCAACTCCAACTGAGTGCAGAGCCTTCCGCCCAAGTCCTCGCAGGAGGCTTCTGCGCCATACCAGGTTTCACCGTAACTTCCGCCGGGACTGAACTCTGAGGAGATGCAGAAATTGTAAGGAACGCCGGTGTGATTTGTTATCAAAGTCCAGGTCAAATTACCCGAGGAGGGCAGTTCTGAACAGGAGGAAACCAAGCCTCTAATTCGGGAACTTGTGCCCTCAGGTCCGAGGCGGAAATCCTGCTTGTTCAAAGAACTGGAAGCATAATCAGCAGTATCCGCGTAAATTGAGCGGAATGCAAAACTTACAGGGGCAAGTTTTTCGCGGGGCGTCATCTCCGGGTCAGAGCCAACTTGAATAGTAATCCAATACGGGCGGTCAAATTTGAGTGTATCGCCGCCGTTGTGACTCAAATCAAGTTGAACATCAAACAAACCATTGACTACATTCACGGTCATTGTATCACACCAGAGCAGATGTCCTTCAGTTTCAGTTGGATCATCGTAAATTCTGAAAGTGATGGAATAAGTGCCATTGAGAGCGACACCGTCGGCATCTGTAAGTTTCGCCTGGTAGTTCATAATGCGCGGCACCTGGGCAAACACCACCGCCGAAAGCAAAAGGAAAAGAACCAGCAAAAATGTTGTTTTGTGTGTCATAACACCCCCTCCTTGTTTTGATGGGCAAGCGATTAAAACCGCTCGCTGAAATTTTCTCTAAACCCGACTCCCGGTCGGGTTTTTTTCTCTCAGCGAGGCATTTTAATGCCTCGCAAAATTTCCTGATTTTATATATTCTGTCTTTCTTTTATATGTGTCAAGATATTCTCAAACAAAATTGGGCAGTTGAGCAAGTTAAAAGACAGCCCCCTTAAATTCACGCAAAATGGTCCTCTCAAAAACCTTTCCCCGGCGGGGGAAAGTGATTAAATTTTTTGTGTGATTCTGCGAAGGCGCACAGAGAGGGCGATAGGGCAGATAATCTGGCTGGGGTATTTCGTTCTGCCGATAGTTGGGTTTTCCGCGGCGTGGTGGATAAGGTTTAAGTCAGGCTTGTTTGCAGTCCCCGATTTCCAGCCGTATGACGAGTATAAAATTCCGATTCTGATAGTGGCATCGTTCTGGGCGATAGTGTTCGCCGCAAGGGGTCTGCACAAGCCGGATATCACGCGCCGGTTCCACTCCGAGGCGGCGCGAATCGGCGCGGCATCGCTGATTGCTATGGTTTTCCCTATGGCGCTCTCGTTCATCTACCGCGGGTATTTCTACTCCCGTCTGGTTATGGCGATGGGAACCGTAATCACCTATCTTTTGTGTCTTGCCCACAAGGAACTGGCGAAATTTGTGGTTCGGCATCTGGTTCTGAAAAAAATCGGTGTGGCGAAAAAACTCATCGTCGGCTGTGGAGATTTCGCGCAGAAAGTTGTTGAGGCGATGCGCAGGGACCCCTATGCCGCGGCGGGAATTGTGGGGATGATTTCCCTGCCGGGGGAACGCTGCACCGCCGACCTGCCCTATCTTGGCGACATTGACGACCTGCGCGAACTCCTCATAAAGCACAACTTTGACGAGGTCATCGTGGCGCACCCCAATGTGGACGAGGACACGATTCTGCGGATAATCTATGAATGCCGCAAAGAATTCGTGCAGTTTGAACTTGTGCCGCCGTTCTGGAATCTTCTGCGGGGGAAAATTGTGGTGGAGCGCATCGGCGATGTCCATCTTACCGCGTTTGCCGATGTCGCGATGAAGGGCTGGCAGAGGGTCGTCAAGCGGATTATGGACATTGTCGGCTCGCTGATTTTGATAATTTTGCTCTCGCCGCTGTTCCTGATTATCGCCCTGGCGGTAAAACTTTCCAGCCCCGGACCGGTGTTTTTCCTGCAGGAGAGAATCGGGCGCAACGGCAGGAAATTCAAGATGATAAAGTTCCGCTCAATGTATGCCGATGCCGAAAAGCGTCTGGCAGAATTTCTGGACAAAAACGAGGCGACCGGACCGATATTCAAGATGAAGCGCGACCCGAGAGTGACGCCGGTTGGGCGGATACTTCGCCGTTTCTCGCTGGATGAACTTCCGCAGTTGTTCAATGTTTTAGTGGGGCAGATGTCTCTGGTGGGACCCCGTCCGCCGCTGGAGCGCGAGGTCAAACAATACGAAAAGTGGCAACTTCGCAGAATTGATGTCACCCCGGGGATGACCGGATTGTGGCAGATTTCCGGGCGAAGCGACCTGCCTTTTGAGAAAATGGTTGAACTGGATATATACTACATTGAGCACTGGTCGTTGTGGCTGGACATAAAAATTTTGCTCAAGACAATCCCGGCGGTGATTTCGGGCAAGGGAGCGTATTGACGAAACCAAAGGGAGGTTATAA
>JAMOPH010000137.1 GCA_027064665.1 bacterium
GCCCTCGGCAAAACTGCAGGGGACATACACCCGCCTTGATGAGGCTCCATACACCGTGATGAACCCGGAAAATATGCCGTTCCTGCCGCCGGGCACTCCGCCTATGAAAATTGAGATGGGCAAAGACGAAATGGACAAAATTGAACTCCAGATTGTTGAACCCGTCAGCGCACAGATATGGACGGGGCTCAGTCTGGCAAACACCGGCGTCAGACAGAAAGAACTCTCCCTCAAAAAGGCACGAACTGAGGCAGTTCTCAACGCCCTCAAGGCATACTATCAGTTCCTGCAGGCAAAGGGATTCCTCAAAATCGCTCAGGTATCAAAACAACAGATTGATGCCCACATAAAAGACCTTGAGAATATGTATGCTCAGGGCATCGTGCACAAAAAAGACCTTCTCACGGCGCAGGTGCGCCAGTCTGAAGGGGAACTTATGCTTCTTCAGGCGCAGAACGCCGTTGAACTCGCAAGAAAAAGTTTGTGTATGGCAATAGGTCTTCCTCAGGAAACTCAGATAACCATAGCCGAAAGCCTCTCGTTTGAGGAATACAACCTTCCACTGGATTCCGTGCTGGCGCTCACAAAACGCAACAGTCTTGACGCAAAACTTATTGATATAGGCGTTGAGGCTGCCGGAAAACAGGTTACTCTTGCGTGGGAGGGACTTCTGCCGTCATTTTCGGCAATCTTCAACTACGATTACCAGAAACCCAACAGAGAGATGGAGAACGAATGGTATGACTCCTGGACCGCAGTAGGAGCAATCCAATGGGATGTTTTCAACTGGGGGGCGAATATCGCAAAGGTAAAGGAAGCCGCCCACACCAAAAAGCAGATGGAGTATGTGCGCAAATCCGCCCTTGAGGGGATAGAACTTCAGGCGAGGGCATCTTATCTGTCGCTGATGGAGAAAAAGGAAAAACTTGAGGTCGCCAAAAAGGAGGTTGAGACTGCGCAGGAGAATTTCAAGGTCACAAAGGATATGTTCCACGGCGGCGCGGCGACAAACTCCGAACTTCTGGATGCCCAATCTGACCTGACCCGGGCGAAAATCAACCTGAACAACTATCTGGCAGATTACAATATCGCCAAGGCGCAACTGGATTACTTGACCGGAGCGCTGGAGAAAAAAATTGAGAAAATTATCGCAGAGACGAGGTGAAAGATATGAGAGGGATTACAAAAATTGTGGCGGTGGCACTTGCCGCCGGAGCGCTTATTTTAGGTGGATGTTCGGGGAAAAAGTCCTCGGGAACGGAGAACGAGAACACTGTCCCCTTAGCGGGGATGAGAGTGAGGGTCGCCGAGGCAAAAATCGGCACGGCGACAAAAACCCTGCGCTATTCGGGGATGATTAAGGGCTACCGTGAGGTTGACCTCTCGCCCACAATGAGTTCGTGGGTGGAAAAGATTCTGGTCAAGGAGGGGCAGAAGGTCAGAAAGGGGCAACTTCTGGCAAAACTCTCCCCGGAACAGTATAAGCAGGCGAAAGCCCAGTTTGAAGCCGCCAAGGAAAATTACCGCCGGATGAAAAAACTCTACGAGCAGGGTTCAATCTCCAAACAGCAGTTTGACCAGGTAGAGGCGGGATACAAGGCGGCGAAGGCAATGTATGAACTTGCGGCGAAAAACACAGAACTCCGGGCGCCCTTTGACGGTGTGGTTGCGGCGGTAAATATGGAAGAGGGCGCAATGTTCAACGCTATGATGTCCCGGGGAGGTGTTCTCACTGTCTCCGACCTGAGCAAGGTGAAAATTGAGATTGGCGTGTCCGACAAAGATGTGATAAAGATAAAGCCGGGGCAGAAGGTTTTTGTGCACTGCGACGCTTTCCCCGACACGGTGTTTGTGGGCAAGGTTGAGAGCGTGGACAATGTCGCCGACCCGCTCTCGGGGACATACAGGGTCAAAATCGTTGTCCCAAACCCCGACGAGAAACTGCGGAGCGGAATGTTCGCCACGGTGTTTATTGTGATTGACGAGGCGGACTCTGCGCTGGTGATTCCCGACGATGCCGTGGTGGATGACACATTAGTGTTTGTCGCCGAGGGTAACAAAGCCCGGGCAAGAAAGGTCAAATTGGGCGTTCAGGGGGACTCATTGGTTCAGGTTATTGATGGAATCAAGCCCGGCGAAAAGGTCATCGTGGAGGGCACCCTCGGACTCTACGACGGCGCCCCGATAATTGTGAAAAAGTAAAATGTTTTCATAACAACTGCTTCCAATCCTTCCAAATTTACTGCCCTGTCCTCAGGGGGACGGGGCAGTAAAACCCAACTCCAATAGGGAAAACTCCCTGAAAAAACTTGATTTTTCGTCCTGCCACCATAATGATTATTTTCAGCATCTTTAAGAAAAATTTATGTCGGCAACAATTAGACAAGCCAACTTGGTGGAGGCAGACAACTTATGGATTCAAGGAAAATGCCCAAATTAAGGATAGGAGAACTTGAGGCTGAGATACCAATTGTCCAGGGCGGGATGAGTGTTGGTATCTCTTTATCAGGATTAGCCTCGGCTGTGGCTAACGAGGGCGGTATTGGGGTTATTGGTGCCGCCGGGATTGGTATGCTTGAACCCGATTTCAATACGAATTTCAAAGAAGCAAACAAGAGAGCATTGAGAAAAGAAATAAGAAAAGCAAAGGAGATGACGAACGGCATTATTGGAGTTAATATAATGGTTGCTCTCTCAGATTTTGATGAACTTTCACTTGTAGCAGTAGAGGAAGGTGCAGACCTGGTTTTTCTCGGTGCAGGGCTTCCACTAAAAAATCCCAAGACATTACCACTGGATAGATTGAGAGATATTTCCACAAAGGTTGTCCCTATTGTGTCTTCTGCGAGAGCCGCTAATATTATATTT
>JAMOPH010000138.1 GCA_027064665.1 bacterium
TTTTGGGTCAGTAGTGGAGATTTTCTGCTGGATAAACATAGTTATCGCCATAATAATTGGCAGAATATAATATGGGTCCTGCTGTGCAAGGTCCTTAATCCATAAAAATGACTGCGCTCTGAACTGGAATCCGGCGGAAAGCGCACGATATAGAGCGAAAAATATAGGCATCTGAACCACCATCGGCAGACACCCAGAAAACGGGCTCATTCCATACTTTCGGTAGAGTTTCATCAGTTCGGCGTTCATCTTCTGCGGGTCATCGCGGTAGCGCTCCTGAATACTTTTTAGTTCGGGCTGAATCTGGTGCATCTTTTTCATATTAATCATCTGTTTATGCGCAGTTGGAAGGAGCACAATTTTCATAAGAAGCGTAAATATTATTATCACAAGCCCATAATTCGGCACAACTTTATGGATAAGTTTGAATAGAACTAACATAATTTTCGTGATTGGTGCCAGCCACCACCAGCCCAAATTTATCAATTTATCCAATTTGCGCCCAAACTTTTTGAGTATAAAGTAATCACGGGGACCGGCATATATGGTCTGCGAGGCTGAAAATATATTCGCCGCAATTCTATAATATAGCCCCGCCTGAACCAGCGGCAGACTTTTCCCCGCCGAATCCTGATACCACACTGTATTTGCGCGAACTCCATTGGCGGACAACAACTTATCAGGCAACAGTATGTCCACGAAATACTTGGAAGTTATCCCCATCCAGTCGGCGGCGCCGTCAACCGCAACCGTGGGATGCCTCTTGGAGGGCTTGATTTTGTCAACATCCTCGCCCATACGATAATAGGCGGCAAACTCCTGAATATCCCAGCGAATATTCCCCTGCGTGGGCACAAGCCCGCTTTTGAACCAGAAAATCCCATCGTCAAAATTCTGCGCAGAATCGGCAGAGACTATCATAACCTTGTGGACTATCTCATAGGTTCCGTTCTCAAACTCATACCGCCGCTGGATTTTTGAGCCATCGGGAAGCGTGCCAACAAATGTCACCGCATCCCGGGGATTGTCCTCGTCAAGAACGATGGAGTCTTTGTCCGCCACAAACGGCACCGCCGCAGTGGAAAAAATACGGTTTCCCTTGGTCAGCACAATCTCAAAGTTCGGACCGCCCAGCGGTCTGGGGAACATATCCACACGCCGCCCGGCGGCATCATACATCCCGGAAAGTTTTAGAGAAATTATGTCCCCGCCGATGTTCGTCAGCACGGCGTCGTATTTGTCCGTGTGAACATATATCTTTTTGGGCTTTATCCTGGTCGTGTCCGGGGCAGCAGAATCCGGCACAGCGGTGGTCTCCGGGGCAGTTATAGTTGCCCTGGCGGAATCCGTCGGCGTCTGAGTTATTTTAGCAGGCTGCGAGATCGCCGTGGTATCTCCGCCCCCGCTGACCTTCTCCATCGTCCCAACTGCCCATCGCTGATAATACGGCATAAGTATTATAATCAGCGCAATCAGAACCAGCCCGATAAGTGTCCGTTTGTCCATCTCTTCCATAGGCGATTCCCCGGGTTGGAGTTTTTGAAAGATAGTCCATCCCGACGCCCTCGCAAGAAATAAATTGCCCACCGCTGGGATAAAAAACTCACAGCCGGCAAAAAAGTCTGTTACTTTTCGGCGGTTCCAAGTGTCAAATAGAGTGGGAGGCAGATGGAAGACATTGAGCAAAACTTTGACCGGATAGTGCGCGAAAACTACGAGCAAATTTTCAGGACGATAATGAGCATTGTTCTCAACAAAGACGACGCACAGGACCTGACGCAGGAGACATTTTTGAGGGCATACATTAAGCGGCACACCTTCCGGGGAGAATCGGAAATCACCACCTGGCTGACCAGAATTGCCCTCAATGTGACGATAAATTTTCTCCGCCGACGGGATAAAGCAGCAGAGCATCAGAAACAATTTGAAATTCCCGCTCCGCCGGAGAACCACTCTGAAGAGAAACTCTATGTCTGGCAGGCGCTGGAAAAACTCTCCCCCGACGAGAGGCTTGTTCTGGTGATGTATTACTTCCACGGATTCTCGCAGGCGGAAATCGCCCAGCGGCTGGGAATAAACCTCGGCGCAGTCAAGATGAGAATAAAGCGGGCTAAGGAAAAGTTCGCCAGGTTCTATGGTGAGGAGAAATGACCGACGAAAAACTGAAATACGCACTTGAGAGCGTCATAAGTGAAATACCCGTTCCGGAGCGGGGTGCCAACGAGGTGCTTCGCACCCTAAACCTGCTCAGAACCATACTCGGAATTTTTGAACTTATGGGTCCGGTGTCTGCGGAGGCGCTTCTGTCGGCTCTTATCCCATACAAATCCAACAACACAGGAGGTGAAAGATGACCTGGGATATGAACTTATGGGCAGAGACAGTCAGCGAGGCGGTAAAAAGTTTTGCCTCAAAGGCGGCGACTGCGCTCCCGGCGATCATAGAGGCACTGGTGGTGTTTCTTCTGGGGTTTATATGCGCCGGACTGTCCGCCGCCATAACCCGCAAAATCCTCTCCTGGCTCCGTCTTGACTCCCTTGTAGAGAAAACCGCTCTTCCCCGCGTTGTTGAGGCGATGGGCTACAAAAAGGGCGTTATAGGTCTGGTGGCAAGGCTGGTCTACTGGGCGGTATTTTTAGTGTTCCTGTCGGCGTCGGCAAGCATCATCGGGCTTGAGCAGGTGGCGGATGTCATCCGTGCGATTTTCTCCTACATCCCGTCCGTAATCGCCGCGCTTATAATCATAATAATCGGCGTCTATGTCGCAAAACTTCTGCGGGACTCAATTATTGCGCTTTTCCGCGGGGCGGATGTGCCCTATGCCCCGTATGTCGCCGGAG
>JAMOPH010000139.1 GCA_027064665.1 bacterium
GTGATTATGTCCTGGTCGACGAATTATCTGGTGCATTCTCTAACTCTTGCCTGGGGAAATGACCCCAAGACATTTTTCTATCAGAAGGTCCTGCGCCTTTCGGACGGAATTTTCCACATAGGTTCTGTGAGTTTGCCCCTGATTTTGGGACTGCTGGTCTGTTGGGTGTGGATAATTCTTTCAATCTGGAAAGGTGCCCGGACAGTCAGCAAGGTGGTATATGTCACAGTTACCCTTCCGTGGGCGATACTTATAATCCTTGTCATAGGCGGGCTGACTCTTCCCGGCGCCGGCGAGGGAGTGAAATACTACCTCACTCCCAACTGGCGGCAACTTCTTAGTCCCGAACTGTGGCAGGCGGCATTTACGCAGGTGTTTTTCTCGCTTTCGGTGGGGTTCGGTGTGATGATTGCCTATGCCAGTTTTCTCCCGCCAAACTCGGATATAGTAAACAATGCCTTCATAATCGGTCTTGCCGATGCCGCCACGGCGTTTGTGGGAGGATTTGCGGTGTTTTCCGCCCTCGGATATTACGCACAGATTCAGGGCGTGCCTGTTCAGGATGTGATGAAAAGCGGACCGGAGTTGGCATTCGTCACATATCCGGCGATTATAAATCATCTTCCGCTGGCGCCGCTTGTGGGCGTGCTGTTTTTCGTTATGCTTCTGACTCTTGCAATAGATTCGGCTTTCTCGCTGGTGGAGGCTGTCGTCGCCGGGTTTATGGAGACCTTCGGTGTCCCCAGAACCAAGACCAACATAATTCTGGGTGCGCTGGCGTTTGTGATTGGAATTTTCTACACCACCCAGGCGGGTCTCTACTGGCTTGATGTGGTTGACCACTATATGACATTTTTCGGGCTTTTTGCGGTGGCGTTTTTAGAGTCCGTTGCGGTGGGATGGTTTTACGATACCGAGGCTCTGCGCAGAAAGATAAATGAACACTCCCTCGTTAATATCGGTGGTTGGTGGAATGTCACGGTGAAATTTGTGATTCCGCTGGCGGCGTTTGTGCTTCTGGTGATTTCGGTAATTAGCGTTATAAAGGCGCCCTACGGCGGATATCCCCGCACGGCGGAACTTATCGGCGGATGGATTCCCCTTGCGCTGGCGCTTATCGCCGGGATTTTCCTCGGGAAAGCAACCGCCCGCACACTCTCGCAGGGTTGAGTGCGGCGCCAAATTCCAGGCGGGCAGTCTCGGGCGAAATCTCTATTGATTCCGGAACTGCTCGCCCATTTTCTCAAGTTTTTCCATAAATTCCGGTGGAATTGGCTCGTATTTGCCCAGCAACTTTGCGTAGAATGCGACTTTTGCCAGATGCTCCACAAGTTCCATCCTCATAAACGCTTCCTCAAGGTTTCTGCCGAGGGCAACTGCGCCGTGGTTTTTCAGCAGGAATGCGTTGTATTTTTTGATGTATTCCTCGGACACCTTTGCCACATCGCCGGTGGAGGGCAGTGCGAAGGGCGCAGTGGGGATTCTCCCCAACTTTATCGCAACCTCGGGCAGAAGGTCGTAGGGAAGTTCTATCCCCGTGCAGGCGAACACCGTAGCCATCACCGGATGGGCGTGAATCACTGCGTTAACATCATCACGGAGTTTATACACGAGGGAGTGCAGTGCAATTTCGGTTGAGGGCTCTCCCTTGCCGCCGAGTCGCTTCTGTTCCCCGTCAAGGACAATGATGTCGTCGTTGGTCAAAAATCCTTTGGACACGCCGGATGCCGTTATGAGCATCATCTTGGGCTTGACCCGGGCGCTGATGTTCCCGTCGCCGGCGGGCATCATCCCCTGTTCCCAGAGCCTGTGCCCAATCGCAATAATCTGATGCCTGATATACTCCATAGAGTCCCCCTGTGGTTTGGATTTTTAGAAATATAATGTCTTAATCCGCCGAAATCACGGATTTTTCTGCTTCCAGTTTTTCTCAATAATCATTTCAAGGGCAAGAAGTATCAGCGCCAGAATGAGAAGCGGTCGCCACAGTTCCACGCCGAAGCGTGCGGCAAAGACCTGCTCGGAGAGGTCTTTGGTGGGGTCAAGCCAGATGATGTTGAATTTGTCCCTGTCCTCGTCGGTCAGCGGGGTGAGGTTGCCCTCGGTGGGGTCAACATTGGCGCAGAACAAATCAAGGGTGTCGGCGCCGTCGGTGATTGCGTAAATTCCCGCCCGGGGAAGGTTTCTTACTACCACTGTCGCCTTTCCGCCCACAAATTTCGGAAGGACATAAATCCCGCCGCCCTGCGGGAACGAGACCTTGAGTTTCCCTGTGCCGGCATAATCCGGCAGTGTCCGGACGACATCCCTGCCCACCAGGACGCCGGTGTCAAAATATGCCACATCCGAGGCGAGATACTGCGCACTCCTCTGGACAAACGGCACGAAAAACCCCGAGAGTGCAAGATTTCCCCATTTGAGGTCGGTGGAAAAGCCGCAGACTATGATTTTCCCGTCGCCAAGCGGGACTTCTGCGAGGGCGGGCATATTGTTGTCAAACCGCAGAAATACTCTGCCGTCACGAACATCAAACTGGATTATGCGGTGGAAAATCGCCCCGGGCAGTCCGGTCTCGGTGAATACCGAAAGAATCGGATGGTTGAAATCGGTCTTTCCCCATCCGAGTTGGGAGAGACCGGTGGTGTCGCCCACCGCGGCGGTGACGATAATATCGCCGAAATTTTTGAGGAAATTCTGGAATTTCCCGGGATTTTCGGCGTTGCCATCGCCGGGGATTACAATCATCCCGCCGCCACGGGTGATAAATGTCTTTATCCGCTGGGCTGTGGCGTCGTCAACCGGGTTCGGGTCAATCAGAATCACCACA
>JAMOPH010000140.1 GCA_027064665.1 bacterium
CAGCCCGTAGATGGCATCGCCCTCGGCGGGAACGAAATCAACGGCGCCTTCTGTCCGGGGCATTTTCATCCTGAACACTGCCACAGGTCGAACCTTTTTCACAAACGGAAGTCTTTTGATTTTCGCAACCGTCTGGCTGTCCGCTCGCACGGAGACCGCATTGAACCATCTGGACCGATGCACAATCTCGGCGCCGCACTCTCTGACCGCATCAACATATCTCTGCGGGATGGGGATATCGCGCCAGTCAACGATTCTGTCGGGGGATAGGACCTTCGCCCGCCGCGCAAGACAGCGGGGGGTGAGCATACTTTTTGCCTTCTCCAGAGCCGCGAGAGTATCGGCGCGGGAACGAAGGTTTTTGTCGGTGAAAAATACCCAGAATTTTGCGCTTTCCCCCGCAGACAAAATTCCCATCAGAACGAAAAGCCCCACAACTGTGGCGAGCCGGCGAGCCATAGCAGTCAATACCCGCGCTTTTGCACGATGATGTCTTTGACCTTCATCAGGCGGGTGAGGTTGCCCCGTTCAAGTTCCTCAAGTTTCATCCTGATGTAGCGGATTGTGTCCATAAGGTCGGGAATCATAATGTATTCCAGAGCGTTGACCCTGCGGCGGGTGGTGTCAATTTCCTTTGCTAAAAGTTCAAGTTTTTTCTCGGTTTCGGCAAGGGATACTAAAAGTTTGAGGGCTTCTGCCATCTCCTTCATCGCCTCGTCAACCGCCGATGGGGTTCGCGCAAGCGAATAGGAGATGCCCTCGCCGGAGAACTGGACCTCAAATTTCGGCACGCGAAGATTGAGCAGACGCGTGGTTTTCACGGACACGGTCGCCTTGGTGGGGGGAATCACAAAGTGCTGTTCAATTTCCTCTCTGGGTATGCCGCCGGTGGCGACGGTGAATTTTCTCAATGCCGACACGAGGACCTTTTCGGTTCTTGCCCTCAATCCGCGGATGCTGTCAACAATCTCAAGGAAACTGCGCATAAGTTCGTCCTGCTTGTCCTTGAGAAGTTTGTGCCCCTTGCGGGCGATAACCATCCGCCGCCGAAGGTTCATCAAACTCATCCTGTTGGCGTTGACCGAAAGTATAGCCATCTTGTTCCGCCTCCGCTGAAATAAATTATCTGTTTAAAATATCAAAACTTTGTCTCTGCGCAAGGAAATTCACTGCGTGATATCAACATACCTTGCGAGTTTTGGGTCCCTTACCTCCACATAGATTTTTTTTGCCAGTTTGCGCACAAGTTGGTCAAGTTTGTCGGAGAATTTCTGCCGCCGGGCGAGTTCACGAAGATAATCCAGATGTGTCTCCGGCGTTATTTTCTGGGCGGGAATGATATCTAAAATGTTCAGCACAAGCCACGAGCCGTTCTGTTCTATCGGCGGGATATATGCCCCCTTGCCGAGGGAATCTATCAACATAGCCAGCGCCGGCGGGAGTGAATTTATCGGCAGTGGTCCGACCTCGCCGCCGCCCGCAAGAGTTGAGGAATCTGCGGTGTGATGGGCGAACAGCGAGTCAAAACTGACGCCGGACACGGCGGAATCATAGACCGCCTGCGCTGTTTTGTGCGCCATCTCGCCCGCATCGGGAAGTTCTGTGAATATGTGCGATACCGACAATTTTCCGCCCCTGCGGGAGTTGAGTTTGAGGATGTGATACCCCTCGCTTCCCCGAAGCGGCTGGGTGTATTCCCCGGGCGAGAGATTTTGCAGGGCGTTGCGGAAATTCTCGGGAAGGTCCTCCGGGGCGAACTCGCCGATGTATCCGCCGCTGTGCTTTGTGGTCGTGTCATCGGAGAACTTTTCCACGGCGTCGGCAAACTTCATCCCCGCACGAAGCGAGTCATATATCTGGCGGGATTTTTTCTCCGACTCCGCCCACAGAACCGACTCCGGCGGCGGAGAAATCACTATCGCACGCAGTTTCACCTGCTCGGGATACTCACCTAAACTATCCCTGTTCTCCTCGTAGAATTTCTGCACCTCCTCATCGGACACCTCAACCTGCCCCAGATGGCGCTGGACGAACATCTGCTTTATCAATCCCTCTCTGACCTGGTCTTTGAGTTTGCGCTTGAAGGACGAGAGAGAAAGCCCCTCGGCGGCGAGGGTTTCCTCTAACGCCTGCTCCGAGCCGAACTGGGAGACCAGTGAATCCCACCGGGCGGAAAACTCCTGATTCACGGTTTCCTCGTCAACCGTGATTGATTCCGCCAGCGCCGCCTGATATATCACCTGCTCTGCGATGAGGTCGTTTAGAATCTTCCCGTAGATTTTATAGACCTCCTCCGAGTCGGCGGGAAGTTGAATCCCATACATAAACACGACCTGGTCAAGTTCTGTGGAAAGTATTGGCGTGTTCCCCACCACGGCGACTATTCGGATGTCCACCGAGCCGTCGTCGTGGAACGAAAGCCCAAACCCCCACGACAGGCACACTGCCGCCAAAAGATGTGCGATAATTAATTTCCTCATACTCTCTCCGGATAATTTGGGATAAATTTAATCCCGTGCCTTTTCGGGGGCAACCGTTATTTTCGGGATTTTCGCCGGGCTATTTTTGGGTTTTCTGATAATGATATTCCAGCGTCACACGGCGGTTTATACTTCTGCCGTAGGGCGTGTCGTTATCGCCGATTAGTTTGCCCCGAAGTGTATATGGTTTCTGGTCGGCGTAGCCCCTGTATGACAGCGAGCAGTTGTGTTGTGCCAGCCAGTCGTCAAGTTTGCTCTCGGGCACCCCGGCAAAATACGAGATAAACTGGCGCATAAGTCTGTATTCCCGTTCTGCCCGCTGGGTTGAAAGTTCAAGGTTTCTC
>JAMOPH010000141.1 GCA_027064665.1 bacterium
GACACGATGCAGTTTCTCAAGGCACCCGTGGCGACAACGGTTGTGGGGCAGGCGGCGTCAATGGCGGCGGTTCTGCTCGCCGGCGGGGAACCCGGCAGGCGCACCGCACTCCCCCACTCACGCATTATGATTCACCAGCCCTGGGGGGGCATCACCGGGCAGGTGACCGACATTGAAATTCACACCCGGGAACTCCGTAGGCTCAAGCAAATCCTCAACGAAATTCTGGCAAAACACACCGGTCAGCCCATAGAGAAAATTGAGCGGGACACCGACAGAAATTTCTTTATGTCGCCGCAGGAGGCTCTGGAATACGGTATAATCGACAAAATCCATTACCGGGAGAAGGAGAAACACGGCAAATAGTTTTGCTTGACAACAGGATGTGAGACTTTATTTTCGCAATTAAAGCAAAATCGCGGAGGGTATAATGCTTACGGTTTTAGTGATCTTGCTTGTGCTTACATCGGTGGCTTTGATTATCGCTATTCTGCTGCAGCCACGAAGTCAGGGCGGGATTGGAACGGCATTTGGAGGAGGCTATGCCGATACACTTTTCGGCGGACGGGGCGGAATGGAATTTCTGACAAAACTTACGGCAATTCTGTCGGCGATATTTGTTGTGCTTGTTGTGGGTATAAACATTTATCTCTCCACACCCAGAACCCACAAAAGCATAATGGAGCGGGAAACCACCCAGACAGTTCCGGTTCAGCCTTCCGCTCCTGCAGGTGGGCAGCAAACCGCCCCTCAGGGACAATAATGTGCCGGTGGGGAAAGAATAAGTGAGGTTATCGTATGAGCAAAATCATACAGTTTCGTGAGGACTTTGAGCGGCGGGAAAGTTATATGCTTGCCCCCTATGCTGTGCACAATTCGGACTCCCGGGGGCGGCACTATCCCGAGCCAAAGCATCCATACCGCCCGCCCTTTGAACGGGACAGGGAAAGAATTATTCATTCCACTGCTTTCCGCAGGCTTCAATACAAGACGCAGGTGTTTGTCAACCACGAGGGAGACCACTACAGAACCCGTATGAGCCATACCCTTGAGGTCGCCACGGTGTCCCGCACAATTGCGCAAACTCTTCGCCTCAACACAGACCTTGCGGAGGCTATCGCTCTGGCACACGATCTGGGACACACACCGTTCGGGCACACCGGCGAGGAAGTCCTCAACGAACTGACACAGGATATAGGTGGCTTTGAGCACAATCGCCAGTCCCTGCGGGTGGTGGAATATCTTGAGATAAAATATCCCAATTTCCCCGGGCTAAACCTCACCTACGAAACACGGGAGGGAATTATAAAGCACTCCACCAGATACGACCAGCCCGGCGAGAAAAACCTTTTCACCGAAAGGGAGGTTCTGCCCACCCTTGAGGCGCAGATAGTCAATGTTGCGGACGAACTCGCCTACACCGCCCACGATATTGACGATGGACTGTATTCCGGCGTTCTGGTGTGGGAGGAATTGGAAAAAGGATTTCCGCTTTGGGGGGAAATTGCCGACAGAATGAGGGCAGAATACCCTGAGGCAAACGAGGAGGTTCTGCGCTCTCTGTGCGTCCGTGAACTTATAAACACGCTCGTCACCGATGTGCTGAACGAGTCGGCAAAAAGGATTGAGGCGGTAAAACCCAAAAGTGTTGACGATGTGCGGCGGGCACCATATCCTCTGATAGGATTTTCCTCCACTATGGAGGAGCAACTACAGTATGCCGGGAAATTTTTGTATGAGAATATGTATAAGCACTACAAAGTCCTGCGGATGGCGACGAAGGCGCGAATTATAATAGAGGCTCTCTTTGAGGCGTATATGAAAGAGCCAAGGCAACTTCCTAAAACCTCGCGCTCGCGCCTTGAGACCGACCCAAAGGAGCAGGTCGTCGCAGACTATATCGCCGGGATGACCGACAGGTATGCTATGCAGGAGTATAAAAAACTCTATGACCCCTACGAAAAACTATTATAAACCAAATTAGATGGAGGCAAAATGGCAAAAATAGACAGACACGAACTCAAAAAAGACGAATTCGCCAAGGAAGTATCCACAGTTTACAGTTATGTTACAGAAAATCCCACAAAAGTTTTGATGTGGGCGATTATTGTGATTGTTGTTGTCGGCGGAGCACTGGGATACTACTCATATCATAAAAAAATGAAAAAGAATGCCACCGAAAAACTTGGTTTAGTTTATATTATGCTTGATGCAGGGCAGTATAACGAGGCTCTTGACACGGTCAAAGTTATAATAGATAGATATTCCGGCACCGATGCCGCCAAAATCGCAAAATACCTGCTCGGGCACATAAATTACGCCTTCGGATACCTTGACTCCGCAATTACAGCCTATGATGATTTCCTCAAAGTGGAAAATCCGGACAGCGACCTTGCCGCCGCGGCGCTGTTCGGTATAGGCATCTGCTACGAGGACAAAGGACAATATAAAAAGGCAATAGAATATTATCAAAAAGTGTTAAAAGAATATCCAAATTTCTTCCGCAATGATGAAGTTATGCTTTCTATCGCGCGCTGTTATGATGTTATGGGAGATTTTGACAATGCCATCAGATATTATGAGGAGTTAGTGAGAAAATATCCCGATTCGCAGTTGTATCAAAGGGCATCTGTATTGCTTGCGAGAGCGAAATCGCGTGCGTATGCATATCTTGGCGGTGCGAGAAATCTCCCAAAACCTCAAAATACTCGGAACACAAACCAGAAGGGGTGATATTAGTATGCGTACACAGGACACATTCGGCTTTCTGAAGGATTTTATATCAACCGGCAAAAGCACTCAAGAGCCGGAATTGGAAACTCTCACCCCCGACGAAATTGAAGAGGGCAAAGGATTGGCGATTCTGGCTTATATCCCTGTGGTGTGTTTTATCCCATTCCTGCAGGGCAAAAAGGGAAACAAGTTCGCATACGAACACGGAAAACAAGGAGTTGTATTATTTCTATTTGAGGTAGTTGCCTTGCTTGGCGCACTTTTCTGGAAAGCGGCGCTGTTTCTGGCATCGGTAGCCGCCCTCGTGGGAATTATATATGTTCTTCAGGGCAAGATGTGGAAAATTCCGGTTATCGGCGATTTTGCCGACAAAATTGAATCTCCCGAAACGAACAAGACCGACTGACACCCTCCGCCAAGCAAACAGGCGCCTCTGTCAAAGGGTGCCCTATTTAGTATTTCAGTATTTCGCACCCAATCTCTATGCCCTCTTTAACATATTCAACAGTTCGGGCGCCTTATCAGTTGATATTTCGCGCCCAACTGTATCTGACCCGGCGCCGGATAGTTCTACTTCACAAACAGCATCTTCGCATATTGAGGAGAAGTTCCCTCTCCGCTCAAACGGGCGAAATATACCCCCGAGGGCACCTCTCCCCCATCCTGCGAATCTCCAGCCCACACAAGAGTATGAACGCCTGCGCCCTCAAGTTTGTATTTTCTAACCACCCTGCCGGATATATCAACAATCTGCAGTTGTGCGGATTTGCCCACAAGTTCAACAGTGATTTCCACCGCCGAGTTGAACGGATTTGGCGCCACCGATGTGAACGATGTCCGCACGGGCGTGCGGGTTTCCCTCTGTGCGGGAGAAAGCAAGTATTTCCCCGGCGCAAGTTCTGCCGCCTCACCGACATCAAGCACCACGCTGATATCCTGCCCGAAAATCGCCACAGGAGAGGAATATCCGCCCAGATATTCCACCTCACAGCGCCGATTTATCACGAGGTCAAACTTGTCCGCAGGGCGCACATCCACAGAGAGCAAATCGCCCACATCCTCGCAGGCGAACCCGCCAAGGATTTCTTTCCCCGGAACCGGCGGCGGAAGAATTCTGTCGTATGGGTCAAAACCGGCGGCGGCATCGTCTCTGATTCCAAAGCGAAGTTTTGCTGAACTCTCGCCGTCTCTCAGCAGAATCATCCCGGTCTGTTCAGCCCGGGGGCGCCGGAACGACCCGGCGGGCGCATCAGCATCAATAACAAGCGTGCACGGCTGGAACGCAAACACCCAATAGCCGACCTTGGGCTCAATCTGGTCGGCGATATCGTAACCTGTGCCCCCGGCATTGAGGGTATAGACGCAGTATCGGGCGATAGCGCTGTCCGGAACCGTGCGCAGAGAATAGACCGAAACGGGCTCGGAAATCCCGCCAATCAGGTTCCAGCCCGAACGGAGATAAATCCTATTTCTCTTGGCGGGGATACCGTCAACGAAGTTGAATTTCTGCCGCCGCCACAGGAAATAGCCTCTTCCGGGCTCAAGTTTCGGGGTAAGCCCATAGGCGCCATCCTGGTAGAAGAACACCTCCGGCATACCGAAAAATTCGGCGGACACCGGCGCAGTTGAGGGAATTGAAACCATATTCCACCCGTGGGACAGTTTGAACGGGAACCTTATCGCCGGCGCAGGAATTGGGCCAACAGAATGCTCGCCGGCGGGTATTGTGGTTGCGGAAATGATTTCCTCCCCGTCAATCACAAAGGAGACGAATTCAGCACCGAACGGCGCCAACTCCACCGTGCGGGCACACACCAGCGACACTTCCCCCACCGGCTCATCATACCCCAGCGCAAGGCGGACAAATCTTTCGCCACGGTATTCAAAGAACACCGGGGCATCGGGGGGCGCAAACACATCGCCGGGGTCAATATCGGAGGTGTATTCCGGGGCGAACTTCACGGCAAGGGTCTCGCCGTCGTCGCAGGTGAATCCACCCGCCACCGCCCTCAAAAGCCCGGGCGTGGTGCGATACTCAATCTCAATAGAATCCACACGCCAGACAGTGTCGGTGGCAGAGGGATATAAATTATGTTCAACAATATCCGCCGCCCAGGAGAGGGAATCGTAGGTGTTGCCGAGGTCAAAGTATGCTCTTTCGCCTGTGGGTCTGTTCGGGGGGTCGTTGTCGTTGTTCATTATCAGCAAGGTCTCAACCGGCGGGTTGGAAAGATATAGCAGATAATATGTCACGGTATCGGTCGGGTTATCCGAGGTGATATTTTTCGCCTTCCAGTGGACATATCTAAACTGACTCGTGTTGATTTTGTTGGACTCCAAATGGGTGTTCTGCGCAAGGGTATCGGTGACATCGCCTTTGATGAGCCAGGATTTTATTCCGTTCATATAATCGGCTAAAATCACATATCTTCCGACACCCACCGCCGCCTCGGCAAGCCAGGTACCCGACGGACAGGTATAATCTATTGAACCATCCGACTGGTCAACCAGAACTAAATCGTTATCCGGGCTCTCCAAAAGCCCCACCAGAAGATAATTATCATATAAATTCACAGAGACCGGTTCACCATTGAAAGTGGATGTGGGGACAGGGTTGGTGCTCCAGCCGCCCGGCGCCGGCGAAGATGGTGTGGAGACATCAATCTTATACAGCCCGCCCTCCTTTGAGGCGACATAGCAGTAATCCCCGCTTTTGGCAAGTCCCCAGGCGTGCCCGGAGGTGGTGTATCTCCCCACCGAGTCAAGAGTTGAACTGTTGAGAATCAAAAGCCCACCCTCGCTTTCGCCAACATAGATATAACTTCCATCCACCAGAACAGAAACGCAGGGATACTCCGAATTATAGGAATCCGCAACGGTCAAACCGGATAAATCCACCTTTTTTACCCCATCGCCGCAGGCAAGATACGCATAGGAGCCAAAGACATCAACATCCCACACGGTGGATGAAATGGTGGTAGAAGATATAATGCTCATACTGGCAGGATTTGAGGCGTCAATCACATAGAAGTTGGGCGAGGCGCTTCCACGACACAGGTAGAGTTTGTCGCCCTCAACATCAAGACCCAGAGGGGGAACTACCGCAAGGGTATCCTTTGCGACCAAATTTGTCGGGTCGGAGACATCCACCGAGACCACACCGACATCCTGACAACTGACGAAAACATAGTTGTTGGAATAGACCATTGCGATGGCATCGCCGATATCCACCTGGTCAGCCCAGGAATCTGCCGGCGAGACATTCCCCATAGAGACGAACTGAACCCCCTCCGAATCGGCGACACATATAATGCCGGTCTCGGTTTTGGTGATACCTTTGACCGAGACACCATTGGCATTTTTCGGCGTGCTGGTAATCATATAGGATTTGCTCACCGGGTTTTCAATGGAGAACACCAGCATTCCGGAATCGGCATCAGCCACCAGGAGTTTATCGTCAAAGAACTCGCAGTCATAGGCACAGACTTTTGCGCCAAACCTTGCGAGGACATTCATAGAATAGTCGGCGTCTCCATCGGTCAGTTCGGTCAGCCCAACAATATAGATGCTGTCATCGCCGGCGACAGCCGCCATAGTTCCGGCGACGGCAACATAATATCCGCCGCTTCCCACAGATGCACCTATGTTGGAACGGTAAGTCGGCGACGAAGGTGAGGAGATATCCACCGCCACAAGGCAGTTGTTGGCATCGGCGACGAGGGCGAAATCTCCGTATATTTCCACGCCACGGGCATCGCAGTTCGTCCAGGTGACAGAACCAACCTGCGTCATAGATGAGGTGGCGATACTTCTGAGCCCGCCCGTGCCAGAGCCCAAAAAGGCATAGTCGCCGCTTACCGCCACACCATAGGCAGTATAGGACGCCATATCATCCTCACTGAAATCGCTGAGGTCCACTTTGAGCAACCTATCTGTGGCGCAGACATAGGCATAGCCGCCGGATATGGCTATATCCACGCAATTTCCGCCGGAAAGGTCGGCGCTGTTTATCTCGGTTCCCGAGGAAATCCTCACCGACACAATCCCCGTGATATTTGCGCAGTAGGCGATGTCCCCGGACACCGCTATTTTTTGAGGGTAGCCGGTGAGGTTCGTCCATCCTGCGGTGGAGCGCTCAAAAGGCGGCTTTCGCCTGTGAAAACCAACCTCATCAACAAGATTCCATCCGCCGTTGGTCTTGGCTGCATTGCAGTGGGTAAGCGTGGTGAAATCCTCATAGAATGTGTCCGCCCAGGCGATAGTGGGCGACATAAAATCGCTAATTGTGGGGCTTCCAGCCGAATTTTCCCCACAAAACGCCCAAAAACTCACCACCAGCCCAGCAGCGAAAACGCCAACAGCCAAAAAAATGCCTTTATTCAACATAGTAATCCCTCCTATGGCGAAATGATTATTGTCGTCTCAACCAGAGAATAAACCCAATAGCCTTTAGTGGGCAAGATATTTTCCGACAGGTAGTAAATGCCATCGCCGAATCCGAATGGGCGGGCAAGGAACACCCCCGGATACCTCTCGGAGATAGCGCTCCAGTCAATTTCCACCAGCGGTGCGCCTATAGCATTCCACCCCCGGGAAAGATGAACCTCAACCCCCTCAATCGGCGCCCCGGCAATCCGGATTGTGGTGTCATTGTCCACGAACACAAAATACCCCCGCCCGGGAACTATCTCATCTGGAACTCCGAAGGAACCTGTTGCGGCATCATATTCCAGCACACTGCGCCACACAGGACCCAAAAGACACTCCGCCTGAACCACCGACGGCTGAACGGGAATTGACAGAAAATTCCACCCTGCCTCAAGGCGCAAATTCACAGGAAATGCCGTTCCGGACACGACAATTAAAGCGGTGTCGGTCAATCCCCTGAAATTTGCGACAAGTCTGCTGACGCCCTCGCCGTGCGCCAGAACAAATTCGTCCTCATACCGGACAGATTCGCCCAGAACCTCATACTGGGGATGAACCTCCACCGTGTCCTCGGGACCGACAAGCAGTGTGCGCGCCCACACCTTTTCATCTTTCCTTATAAACATCTCCGGGGGCAATATTTCTATATGGTCGTAGGCATTTTTCTTAATCACCGCCGAATAATAATGCACTCCGGGGGGTATAATCTGCCACAATGTATCGGATGAAAATATATTAACTCCATTCTCGTGAATAGGTTTTATTTCAACTTTGTAAGTAGGGGGCACAGAATCCTCCTCAACCCAGAATATCGCAACAGTTTCAGTAGTAGTAGATGTTGAGAAAATGTCAAAGTAAAAAATTTTGGTGTCAAATTCATCATTGCGTATATCGGCGGCGTATTTGCCTGTGTATGGTGGGGACCAGTAATCCGGTCGTGAGGGGTCATCGTGAGGAAAGTAGAGGTCAATATAATGCGGTTCCGGTGAAAACATATTTATCATATCGTAAACATCGTGCCCATCGCTCGCCAGCGGCGAAATGCCAAAATAGTTATACCAGTCCACATAGGTCAACGCCCTGTTCTGGACCCCCAACTGAATACGGAACTCATCCCCACCCACGCTGGCAACCCCCACAAAAACCACCAATCCCAATGTAATCAAATTTATTCTCATTTATAGTATTATAAGTTTTTTGCTCCAAAAGTCAACCCAACGCTGACGAAGTGCCCGCAATTTTGACTTGCACAATTTCAGTAGGGGAATTTCTTATTTGTGAAACAGGCAAAAAAGGAGGAGCAGTTTGATAACCGACATTTTCGGGATTTTTGTGATGTTCTCCCTTCTTCTGCCGTGGTTCCAGAAATATGTGCTTGAGACCCGGCGAATTGGGGTTCTGCGGCAGATGGAGAAAAAGCGCAAAAGCCGTGTAATTGCGCTGGTCCACAGGCAGGAGAGTATGTCATTTTTGGGAGTGCCGTTTCTCAGATACATTGACATTCAGGACTCCGAGGAAATCCTGCGGGCAATTCGTATGACCGATGACGATGTGCCGATTGACATAATTCTGCACACGCCGGGCGGGCTTGTGCTGGCGGCAGAGCAAATCGCCTACGCCCTCAAAAACCATCCGGCGAAGGTCACGGCATTCATCCCGCACTATGCGATGTCCGGCGGGACTATGATTGCCCTCGCCGCCGACGAAATCGTTATGGACTACAACGCCGTTTTGGGTCCTCTGGACCCGCAATTGGGGGACAAACCCGCCGTGTCAGTCCTGAAAGTGCTTGACGAAAAACCCCGCGACCAGATTGACGACGAGACCCTGATTCTTGCCGATATGTCCCGAAAGGCTGTGGAGCAGGTCCGCAGATGTATTATGCATATCCTCAACGACAAATACGACGAGGCGGCACGGGAGCGAATCGCCACTGAACTCACCCGGGGCAGATGGACCCACGATTATCCCCTTACTGTGGAGGAACTTCGTGAACTGGGCATTGAGGTCTCCACCGATATGCCGGAGGAGGTTTACGCATTTATGAGTCTGCACAAGCAACCCGCCGTCAGGAGACCATCGGTGGAGTATGTCCCTCTGCCCTACAGCAAGGAAACCCAAAGTTGAATGGAGGAAATATGCAGAGACTGTGGGCACCCTGGAGAATTGAATACATCACCCGGGGCGACCTTGACTCCGGGAAATGCTTTCTGTGCGAGAAAAAAGACACCCCTCAAAAGGATGAGGAGAATTTCGTCCTGTATCGGGGGAAAACCTGCTTTGCCCTGCTGAACACATATCCATACAACAACGGGCACTTTATGGTGGCACCATACCGACACATTGGGGATTTCACCGCCCTAAAGGACGAGGAACTTTTAGAGATGATGAAAATCGCCCAGATTGGGGTTGAGGCTCTGCAAAAATCGATGGGTGCGCAGGGGTTTAATATAGGATTCAACCTCGGCAGGGTTGCCGGCGCAGGTCTTGTGGACCACATTCATCTGCACATCGTTCCTCGCTGGGGCGGAGACACAAACTTTATGCCGGTGTTAGGCGACACCAAGGTCCTCTCGGAGGCGCTTGAGAGAACATACGAGCGGCTTCTGCCGTATTTCAAAGGCATCCTCTAAAATAGTGCCCAGAGCAGAAATTTCGGGCACATCGGACAAAAGTCCTTTCTGACGCCCACAAATGGGTTAAATTATTCCCCTATGCTGAAAGAACTACTAAAACCCGAAATCAAGGAACTGATTGAGCAGAAGAACTGGCGGATACTCCGTGAGGCTATAATATACTGGCCTCCGCCGGATATCGCCGACCTTTTAGAGGATATGGAGGTTGAGGACGCCCTGCGCCTGTTTCTGCTTCTGCCAAAGGAACTTGCCGCTGATGTCTTCACCGAGATGGAAAAGGACCTCCAGATTAAACTCCTCCAGCAACTGACCAACGAACAGGTGAAACAAATCCTTATGGAACTTTTCCCCGACGAGAGAACGGCGCTGTTTGAGGTTCTTCCGGGCAATGTGACGAACAGGCTGCTGAATCTCCTCCCACCGGATGAGCGCCGTGAGGCACTGCAACTTCTGGGATATCCCGAGGACAGTGTCGGGCGACTGATGACCCCCGACTATGTGGTTGTCAAGCCGCACTGGACCATCGCCCGGGCGCTGGAACACATCAGAAAATACGGCAAGGACGCCGAGACCATCAACATAATCTATGTGATTGACAGGGCGGGGCACCTGCTTGACGATATCCCCCTGCGGAAATTCATCCTCGCAGACCCAAAGGACAAGGTAGAATCGCTGATGGACTGGGAGGTGATTTCCGTTTCCGCCTACGCCGACCAGGAGGAAGCGGTGAAACTGTTTGAAAGATACGACCTGTATGCCCTTCCGGTGGTGGACCAGAACAATATCCTGCTTGGAATAGTCACTGCGGACGACATCTTTGATGTCATTGAGGAGGAGGTCACCGAGGACATCCAGAAAGTTGGCGGTGTGACGCCGCTGGAGATAAGTTATGTTGCGGCATCGCCGTTCACCCTATACAAAAAGCGGGTGTTCTGGCTGTCGTTTCTGGCGGTATCGGGATTTCTGACCTCCACTGTCATCTCCTATTTTCAGAGCACCCTTTCAAAGGTGATTGCGCTGACATTTTTCATCCCGGTGCTGATAGGAACCGGCGGAAACACGAGCAATCAGGTCTCTGCGCTGGTGATAAGGGCGCTTGCCACCGGCGAACTTACCCTCAACCGTTGGTTTGAGGTGGTGAAAAAGGAGTTGGTCGTGGGATTTTTGCTGGGAATCACCATCGGGATACTTCTTTCGCTGTGGGGATACTGGAAAGGCGGACCGCAAATCGGTCCTGTGGTTGGCGTGTCTGTGATTCTGATTGTGATATGGTCAAACCTTGTTGGCGGGCTTTTGCCCATAATTCTCACCCGCATCGGGCTTGACCCGGCTTTTATCAGCAGTCCCCTCCTCTCAACCCTGCTGGACATCACCGGGCTTTTGATTTACTTTATGGTGGCAAATGTTATGCTGCTGAAATAGTCAGCGCACCTCTTTGCGGCTTCCCGGCTTGACCAGCGGAATCCCCTGCGCACACAGAGGACATTTTTCGGGCTCATAGACATTGAACTCAAGGCTGACAAGCGACATAAACGGCGCCCTAAACAGGGGTCCCCTGCCGCCGGTGCGGTCAACTATGGACAGGACCGCCACGACCTCGGCGCCGAAGGAACGCATAAGGTCAATCACCTCGGCGGTGGACTTGCCGGTGGTGACGACATCCTCAACCACGACGAAATCCTCGCCCCTGCCCACGGCGAAACCCCTTCGCAGAACGGGTTTGCCCGCATCGTCCTTTTCCACGAAGATGTGCCTGACGCCGAGTGCCGCCGCAACCTCCTGCCCGATTACTATCCCGCCCAGCGCCGGCGAGACCACAAACTCCGGCATCTCAAAGCCCGAATTTTTCAGGCGCTCCGCCAGTGCCTCCCCAACCTGCCGGGCAAGTTGAGGATACTGCAACAACCTGGCGCACTGAACATACCTGTCGCTGTGCAGTCCCGAGGAAAGTTTGAAATGCCCGGTCAAAAGGGCGCCGGTGCGCTCAAGAAGTTCAAGGATTTCCTGCTCGGTCATCGCTCCCTCCGTTATTAGACATCACGCAACGACTCTGACCTGCGAATTCCCCCCGCTGTCCCGAAATACCTCAAGCCTTGCGGGGAAGGACTCCTTTATCACTGGAAGATGGCTTATGACGATGATTCTTTCAAACCAATCCTGCACCTGATAGAGGATGTCTGTGAGTTTGCCTATTCCCTCCTCGTCCTGAGAGCCGAAGCCCTCATCAATGATGAGGGTCTGCAGGGGGAAACCGGAGCGCTCCGCAAGGACACGGGACATCGCAAGGCGCAGGGAAAAATCTATTCTGAACTCCTCGCCGCCGCTGTAGGATTCGTAGGAGCGCTCACCCAGCGGGTCGGAGATGTTGACCTCAAGTTTCTCGCCGCTTTCCGGCACGAGCCTGACCGAAAGCGCACCATCGGACAAAAGCGAAAGCGTGTCGTTGGCGTAGGTCTCAATTTGTTCTAAATAGCCGCGCATAAGCCAGTCCTGAATACCCTCACGGCTGAGGATACTTTCTGTGATGGCGAGCAGTCTCTCCCGGCGCCTGTGCTGGGCAAGTTGAGATTCTATCTCCTTTTTCCGGGATACGATGTCCTCATATCTGCGGAGTGCCGCCGTAAGTTCTGCCTTTTGGTCGCCAAGTTCCGCAAGACGGGACTCGCTGCGGGCAATTTTTCCCTCAATTTCGGCAATATGCGCCTCAATCTCCGGCAGATGAGCAAGTTCCCCGGCGATTTGTGCGATTTTCTCCTCAATCGTCGGGATTTCCGTCTCAATTTTCTCAAGGGCGTGGCGCAGACTATCCCGCCTTTCCCTCAACTGCGGATGGCGGGCGAGGGCATTTTCCAACTCAATTTTGCGCCGCTGGGCATCGGCAAAGCGCTCAAGTCGGGACTCAACCTCCTTTATGCGCTGGGGATTGTAGTCAAGGGCAGAAAGTTTTTGCTCCAGTTCGGCAAGTTGCTCCCGCAGTTTTTGTGCCACCGGCTGGGATTTGAGTTTTTCATACTCCACCTCATATTGAACGAGGGTGTTTTTCAAGCGCTCAAGTCTGCGCCGGTTTTCCTCAAGAACCGCCCACTCACGCTCAAATTTCGCCAGCGACTCAACCATCTTTTTCAGGGCTTCGAGCGCCTCGGGCTCGTATCCGATTTCCCGCTGTCTTTCTGCAAGGCGGGAGATTTTTGCCTCAAACGGCGCAGCGAACCGGCGTGTGGCAAGGGATTCCTCAAGTTCCTTTATCTCTCTGTCAATTTTGCCGATTTGGGCGAGGTCTTTGTCAATAAGTGCGAGGGCTGTTTCAAGTTCCTGCGCCCGGCGGCGGATTTCTTTCACATCGTCCCGGGTGGGAAGACCTCTTGTGGTCTCGGCAAGTTGTTCGCACTGCCGCCGAAGGGACTTTATCTGCTCGTCAATTTCAGCGCCCGATTGTGCGAGTTCGGCGATTTCGTCGCCCAATTTGCGCAAAAGTTTTTTCCGGTGTTCGCCGGTCAACTCCGAGCCGCACATCGGACATCTTGACCGCTCGCCGCTTTGCACAAATTCCTTCTGCTTGCGCTTTTCGGCAATCTGTGCGGAAATTCCCTCCCTTTTCTGCTGCAGTTTGCCGATTTCCGCCTCAACCGCCGAAACCTGCGCAAGAATTTCCTCCCGCTGTGCCGCAAGGCGCTCGGCATCGGCAAGTTCGCCCCTGACTTGCTCAAGTTGAGCGGCGACTTTCTCACGCTCGCCTGATTTCCCGGCAATCTTTTCCCGCTCATCACGGAAATAATCAATCTTTTCTCGGATGTGCTGTTCCTCTATCGCAATTTCCCGTCTGAGTTGGGTAATCTGCGCTTCAATTTGCTCGTGCTCATTTTTCCGCCGGGTCATCTCGTCAAGTGCCCGGCGCTGAACCTCAAGTTCCTCAATCTTCGCCCGGACCTCCTGCCGGCGGGAAAGTTTTTTCTCAAGCGAGGCAATTTCCGCCCTTATGTGCTCCATCTCCCCGGAAAGTTTCCCTATGCGCTCCTGATGAGTTTTTTCAGCGGCGGAAATTCGCTCTTTGAGCGCAGAAATTTCTTTGACGAGGCGGGTGTATTCCTGCCCGAGGCGGGTCAATCTCCGGCGCTCTTTCTGCAATTTCTCAAATTCGGCATAGTCCCGCAGAATCTGGTCCCTACGGGCGATTACCGCCTCCAGCGCCTCAATTTCTCCTTCAAGTTTGCCGATTTCCTCCTTAATTTCCCCGGCGCGGGACTTTTTCCCGGCGAGGTCCTTCTCCAGCGCGCTTTTTTGGGCAGACATCGCCTCAAGGGAAGCGCGCCGCCCCTGATATTCCTTCAATTTTCCCCGAAGGTCTTCAATATCCTTCCTGAGCAAGTTTATTTGAGAGACGACCTCCTCAAGTTGAGGTCTTGGGTCGGTCATCCCGGCGAGTTGCTCTCCGAGGGCGAGCAGGTCCTCCTCCCTGATTTTGATTGCCCCGGCGACATCCCTGCGGGCGGTGTGAACTTTGTCGTAAAGGACCGCATACTTTTGAATTCCGAGGAAATTGACCAGCACTTTATGGCGTTCCGCCGGCGCCATTGTGGAAAAGAGCGAGGCTTTGTTCTGCATAAAGACCATAGCGAGACTGAGTCCTTCGTAGTCGGCACCTAAAAGGTCAGTTATTGCCCTCTGGTTGTCGCTGATTTTGTTAGTGCCCACGGCGGGGACAAAGGAATCCATCTGAGGCTCGTATTTGAGGAGTGCGATTTTGTGTCCGCCTCTGCCGGCACGCCTGAGGACCCGATAAGTTCTGCCGCCCATAACGAAATCAAACGAAACCCTGACATAGGGGGCATTGGTTCTGAGGGGGGCATCGGTGCGGGATTTTCCCTCCCGTGAGGCGCCGA
>JAMOPH010000142.1 GCA_027064665.1 bacterium
GGCACAACAGACGACAATTGAGGGCAAACCCGACAAAATTGAGATAATCGCCGCAAGCGATGTGGCGTTCTCCCGCGCCGATGACACCGCGTTCGGCGTGGTGGTTGTGCTGTCGTTCCCGGATTTTGAGGTTCTGGAAATCCACACCGGCGCCGAAAGGATAAGATTTCCGTATATCCCCGGATTTTTGAGTTTCCGCGAGGCGCCGCTGCTTCTCAAACTATACGAGAGGGTCAAACTCGTCCCCGATGTGGTTATGATTGACGGGCAGGGGATAGCGCATCCCCGCCGTCTTGGGCTTGCGGCGCATATCGGGCTGTTTCTGCGCGTGCCCACAATCGGCGTGGCGAAAAGCCATCTGTTCGGCAGATACGAGATGCCCGGACCCCACAGGGGCGACCGCTCATACCTCTACGACGGCGACGAGATTATAGGCGTTGTTCTGCGCACGCGGGACAATGTCAAGCCGGTGTTTGTGAGTCCGGGGAACCTGATTTCGGTGGATGCCGCCGCAGAGATTGCCCTTGCCTGCGCCACAAAATACCGCATCCCAGAACCCACGCGCCTTGCGGACAAAATTGTGGGGGAATTCAAGAAAAATTACATTGCATCCGGCGGGGAAAATGTATTAGACCTGTAATTGCCCGTTCGTTAACAAAAATCTTTCCCTTTGACCCGGCGCAGAAATTTTTATATTCTCATCAGGTAAAAACACGGGAGGTCGGGTATGTCCAAAAAGATTGGCATTCTCACCGGCGGCGGCGATGCCCCCGGACTCAATCAGGTGATTCGCGCGGCGGTGTTCTACGGCGTGAAAAATTTTGGCTATGAGTTCGTCGCCATTGAGGACGGCTGGAAAGGACTGCTTGAGGGCAAATCCCGCCCGCTGACTGTGGACGAAGTCCGCGACTGGATTTACGAGGGCGGCACACTCATCGGTTCCTCGCGCACAAACCCGTTCAAGCACGAGGACGGCGGAAAAATCTGCCGCGAAAATTTTGAAAAAATGGGGCTTGACGCCATAATCGCCCTCGGCGGCGAGGACACCCTCGGCGTGGCATACAAACTCTACAAGGAATACGAAATCCCCACAGTGGGCGCGCCGAAAACCATTGACAACGACCTTCCCGGCACCGACCAGTGCTTCGGCTTTGACACCGCAATAAACCGCGTGATGGAGGCATTTGACCGGCTTCGCACCACCGCTCGCTCCCACCACAGAATTCTGGTGGTTGAGGTTATGGGGCGCCACGCAGGCTGGATGACCTTGGTGGGCGGAATCGCCGGCGGCGCAGACATCATCCTTCTCCCCGAGGAACCCTTTGACCTTGACGGGGTCGCCGAGCAACTCAAAAAACTGCGCGAGCAGGGCAGACAGTATGCGCTGGTGGCGGTCTCCGAGGGGGCGAAACTCAAGTTCGCCGAGGGAATGGACATAATCACCCAGGACGCCGAGTTAGATGAGTTCGGTCATGTGCGTCTGGGCGGAATTGCCAAAGTTCTGGCGAAAGAACTGCAGAAGCGCACCGATTGGGAAGCGCGCCATGTTGTGCTGGGGCATCTCCAGAGGGGCGGAGCACCCACCGCCTTTGACCGATGGTTTGCAACGCAACTTGGCGTCGCCGCAGTAGAACAAATCGCAAAGGACAACTACGGCGTGATGGTCGTCCTCAAAGAGGGCAAAATCGTCCCGGTCAGCCTTGAGGAAGCCGCCAAGGGTATCCGCACCGTCCCCGAGGAACTTGTGGAGTTCAAAAAAATTTTTGAACCGTAAACACCCGCGGGGGCAACCCTTTTTGAAAAAAGGGCTTTCCCCCGCACCCCCTTCCTAAAAACTTTTACCATCGGCGCTTGAAAATCACAGATTTTCAAGCGCCGAAAGTTTTTAGGAATGGCGTGAGGGAGAAACCGCTATGCCTTTTCCATAGCATTTGTGATTTTCCCGCGGCGGAGTAAATCTCTGATTTAGTCCGCCGCAAAATCCCAAAATTCTTTGGAAAGGGGTGCGGGGGAGAACCTTTCTTTTAAGAAAGGTTTCCCCCGCTCAAAGAAAGTCTTGCCCGGCAAAAAGATTTCTGTTAATTTTGTGCGAGTGGAAAAGACAAAGGAGGAGCGATGTATCTTGAAGCACTGAAAAAGACCGATCCCGAGATTTTTGACGCCATCTATATGGAACTTCGCCGCCAGACCGATGGTTTGGAGTTAATCGCCTCGGAGAACTACACTTCCATTGCGGTTATGGCGGCGGCGGCTTCGGTGATGACCAACAAATACGCCGAGGGGTATCCCGGCAAGCGGTATTACGGCGGCTGTGAGTATGTGGATATTGCCGAAAATCTCGCTCGTGAGAGGGCAAAGGCGCTTTTCGGCGCGGAGCACGCCAATGTCCAGCCGCACAGCGGCTCGCAGGCGAATATGGCGGTGTATTTCACCGTCCTCAAGCCCGGCGACACGATTATGGGTCTCAATCTCTCCCACGGCGGACACCTGACCCACGGTCATCCGGTCAATTTCTCGGGGATACTTTACAATGTGGTGCAATACGGCGTTGACCCCGATACCGAGACGCTCAACTACGAGGAAATCCGCAAACTGGCGCTTGAACACAAGCCGAAACTGATAATGACCGGAGCGTCTGCCTATCCGCGGTTCTGGGATTTTGAGAAATTCCGCGAGATTGCCGATGAGGTCGGTGCGGTTCTGGTTGCGGATATGGCGCATTTTGCGGGCTTGGTCGCCGCGGGACTTCATCCCTCGCCGGTGCCCCACTGCGATTTCGTGACCACGACCACCCACAAA
>JAMOPH010000143.1 GCA_027064665.1 bacterium
TCGCCGTCGCCGATTGTGGATGAGGAACTTCGCAGGCGCCTCGGCGAGGCGGCAATCGCCGGCGCAAAAGCCATAAACTACCGCGGCGCAGGAACAATTGAGTTTTTAGTGGATGAGGACAAAAATTTCTATTTTATGGAGATGAACACCCGCATTCAGGTGGAGCATCCAGTGACCGAGATGGTGACCTCCACCGACATCGTCAAAGAGCAGATACGGATAGCGGCTGGGGAGGGTCTGCGGTTTCGTCAGGAGGACATAGAATTCCGGGGGCACGCCATTGAGGTGCGAATCAACGCCGAGGACCCGGATAACAACTTTATGCCCTCGCCGGGGAAAATCACGAGTTTCCACATTCCGGGCGGTCCCGGTGTGCGGGTTGACACTCACGCCTATGCCGGATATGTGATTCCGCCGTTCTACGACTCTATGATTGCGAAGTTGATTGTGTGGGGCGAGGACCGTCAGGAGGCAATCGCCCGTATGCGAAGGGCACTGAAGGAGTTTATCGTTGAGGGGGTCAAAACCACAATTCCTTTCCATCAGAAGGTTATGGAGGACCCGGACTTTGTCGCCGGCAATTTCAACACGGGCTTTTTGGAGCAGAAAAATTACATCTAAATCTGGGGTGATAGGATGAGCACGGATTGGAGGAGCGAGATCAACAATTATTTGACGGTTGATCTCCACTGCGATGCCCTCAGCGCAGTCAAAGACGGCAGGGTTCTGGCGGAGGGACGCAGAGGTGGACATTTTGACCTGCCGAGAATGGAAAAGGGCGGACTGTGGGTTCAGGTGCTGTCCATTTTTGTCCATCCGGAGTGGGTTCCACGGAACCTGTGGTGGAAAAAGGTGGGCGAGCAGGTAAACCGACTTCACACTGCGCTGGAGTCCTCGGACAGGTGGAGACTTGCCCTCTCGCCCGAGGATGTGGACGAGAACTACCAGAACGGCGTCCGGTCGCTGATTCTGGAGATTGAGGGGCTTCACCCAATTGAGGACGACCCGGATTTGCTGGAGAAACTGTGGAATTTCGGCGTTAGGATTTATACGCTCACCTGGAACAACTCCAACCGGTTTGCCCATTCGGCAAAAGAGTATCAAAACAGGGGCTTGACCGATGACGGCAGGGAGATTGTCAGGGAAATAGATTCGTTGGGCGGAATTGTGGACCTCTCCCACAGTTCCGACAGGACATTTTTTGATGTGATAGATATGGGCATAAGTCCTATGCTGTCGCATTCGTGCGTGAGGGAGATAAAAAATTCCACCAGGAATGCGACCCGTCTGATGATAGAGGCGCTGGGTGAATCTGGCGGTGTGATGGGGGTCAATTTTTTCCCGGGATTTCTGTCGTCCAAAAGTTACGGCGATGTAACCAGTGAAGATGTGGTTGCCCACATAGAGAGGATAGTGGAATGGGGCGGACCGGAGGTCCCCGCGCTCGGCTCGGATTTTGATGGAGTCAAAGCCCTTCCGGCGGATATCCCCGATGTCGCCAGTTTCTGGAGGATTGCGCAGTCCCTTGAGGAAAAGGGCTTTGACGAGGACTCCATCGCCGGTATATTGGGGGAAAACTTTATGGATTACTGGGAGGCTGTGATAGGATGAAAGACCCCGAAAAGCCCAAAAAGGTGGAGTTTTTCTCCCTTGATAAAAAATACATCCTCGCCTACTGGGTTACGATGGTTTCATATGGGGTTTTCTTTCTGATTCAACTTGTGACGGTGGGTTATCCCTACAATGCCTCGCTTGAGAACCCGTGGATTCGGCGAATTGGGTTGGTTGTGGCTGTGGCTGGTGCCCTGATATGGCATATTGGCAGGAAAAAGTTGGGTCCCGAAAGCGTGGATATTGACCCTCTGGGCGAAATTTCCCGCAGAATCCTGTTCCCGTCGTATAGAAAGGTGCACATCAAAAAGCCGTTAGTTACCGATGGAATATATGCGTTTATGAAACATCCGCAGTATTGGGGGACAGTGATGTTCTACATCGGTTTTGCAGTGGCTATTCCGTCGTATCCGGCACTGGCGTTTGCTATTCTGGTGGTTTTGCCTGTCCACATCTGGCGGGCAAAGGTTGAGGAGGAGATGAATCTGAGGATTTTCGGCGAAAAATACCGCCGCTACTCCGAGGAAAAGCGCTGGTGAGCGCCCCGGTGAAGTTGACAAAATTTTTGTCCTGCTTATCTTGAACTCTGGGCAAAACCAAATGGAGGACAAAAGATTATGTTGCGGTTCTACAACACTATGTCAAAGCAGATTGAGGTCTTTGAGCCGTTGAACCCGCCGAAGGTGGGTATGTATACCTGCGGTCCCACGGTCTATGATTACGCTCACATCGGAAATTTCAGGGCTTATGTGTGGGAGGACCTTCTTCAAAGATACCTTGAGTTCAAAGGATACGAGGTCACACGGGTAATGAACATAACCGATGTTGACGACAAGACCATCCGCCGCTCCCGGGAGTTGGGAATTCCCCTTGAGGAATACACCGCAAAGTATAAGAAGGCATTTTTTGAGGACATTGACACCCTCAACATAAAGCGGGCGGACTATTTCCCCGAGGCGACAAAGCACATTGACGATATGGTCCGCCTGATACAGATTTTGCTTGAGAAGGGCTACGCCTACAGGGCGGAGGACGGTTCCATTTACTATTCCATCGCAAAGTTCCCGGATTACGGCAAACTTTCGGGGAAAAAGCCGGAGCAGTTGATAGCGGGTGCCCGTGTTCGCCACGATGAGTATGAGAAGGAGCAGTGGGCGGATTTTGCCCTGTGGAAGGCGTGGGACCC
>JAMOPH010000144.1 GCA_027064665.1 bacterium
GGCGGAGATTGCGCAGAAACTGTATCAGGGCGGTGCGGCACCCGGTGGTGCTGGCAGCGCTGGCGGTCCTTCGGCGCCGGGGGGTTCCTCCGGCGAGGACAAAAAGGATAAAGGCGACGACGGCGTTGTTGACGCAGACTACACGGTGGAGTAAGCCGAACCTACCACATTGCGACCAAAACAAAAAGGCGGGGGAGCAAAAACTCCCCCGCCCCAATTTTTCCGCCAACCACCGTGAGCAATCACCTATACCACCAGTTTGTCAGGGAATCATCCACAAACAAAGAAGAACCTAAGCACAAGCCGCAAGTTTTCATCATTCTATCCCATCTGCGTTCAGCCTGCCTCAAACCTCCGGATGTATTAATCCAATCCCGGCGCCAGGTATAGTACTCATCTCTACATTCACTACAGGGGTTAGATGCTGGAGGTTGAACCATATATATTGAAGTAAGGGCTAAGTTCCAAGTAGAAATTGAGAGATGACTCCAGTAATCGGGGCGGGACCAGGAATCGCAGCAATCATCAAACTCGTCTATTGAAGCGTCAAGTAAATCAATGGAAGTGGAAAGATCAGATAATGCGCTTTCAAACTCACCGGCGTCGCTCCAACATTGAAGGCACATAGCAATTTCGGCGGACCCCAGCCAACTTGTTATGTAACCCAGAAGAGAGCCAAAGAATCCAGAAAACAAAGCCCCCAAACCTCCCGCGAGCCCATTTGCATATATTTTGTAATTATCATACTCCCCTCTAATCAAAATCGGCAATTTGTAAAAATCTGCTCCGAGAGATTCCGCCTGAACCCAAACCTGATATTTGCTTTCCTCTTCATCCACTGGTATAAGCAGCGATACCGTATTACCACCGAACCCTTTGCCAAAAACCATCCACAACCCGGGGGCATCGCCCTTTGTATATTCACACCTTATCGCACCTATCTCGCCCTCGCCATTGAGCCAACTGCCTATCAGATGAATTTTCTCAGCGCTGACAGGTGCCAAATGATACCTGCTCAATTTACTCAGTGTAGCCTTAGCCTCCGGAAAAGAATTCACAAGAGCAGACACTTCCACTTTCTCAGACTTATAATCCATCACCGGAAGCCCTCCCCACAACAAATTGGGATCCTTGGAATCTGCTATGATGGGCAAACTGCGATGGGAACTACCGCTATGCCCTGCTGGCTGTGAAGGCGTCATCTGGCACGATACCAGAAGAACCGCAACCACCACAAAAAATGCCATTACCACCCCCTTGATGACATTTCTGCGGCTCACACCTCACCTCCTTGCTTGGGTTGCCGGAGGCAAGGTAGTTTTTTGGGATGTCAAGTAAAATTTTTCACAAGATAAAAAATTTTTCGGGGCGGGCAAAATGTATTTTCGCTCCAGCCCGCAATTATGCATAATATTGTAATGGCGCCGGAGGTGGACATAATAATCCTCGCCGCGGGGAAAGGCGAGCGCGCCGGCGGATTCAAAATGGGGCTGGATATCGCCGGCAAACCGATGATTATCAGGGCAGTTGAGGTCTTCCGCCAAATTGACGGGAACATAATCGTCGTGGGCGGATACCGCATTGACAAACTGCGGGAAATACTTGCGGAACTTCCGCAGGTCACCATCGTGGAAAATCCGGATTACCAGATGGAGATGTTTTCATCGGTGCAGATTGGAGCGAGGCGCAGCACCGCGGAACGCTTTTTCATCCATCCGGGGGACTGCGTTCTGGTTCCGCCGTGGGTGCCGCAGAAAATGCTTGAGACCGACGGCGATGTGGTCATCCCCACTTTCCGCGGCAGAGGCGGACACCCCGTGCTGATGACCGCCGCCGTGAGGGACAAAATCCTGCGGGAACCACCCTCGTCAAATCTCAAAAAGGTCATAAACTCTGTGGGGACGTCAAGAATTGAGGTTGACTGCGACGGAATTTTGTTTGATATTGATACAAAGGAGGATTATCTGATAGCGAGGGAGAGATATGAGCGAGGGAATTTCTGCGCCGGTCCGCCGCGTGGACCACGATGAGAAATGCCGCGGCGAGGCAAAATATGTCGGCGACCTCAAGTTTGACGGAATGCTTTACGCCAAAACTGTCCGCTCCACACGCCCCCGGGCGAAAATCGTGTCAATAGATATCCCGCCACTGCCGGAGGGGTATTTCATCGTTGACAGGCACGATGTCCCCGGGCGAAATCGCGTGAAAATTCTAATCTACGACCAACCGTTTTTCGCCGAGGAGACGGTGAACTATATCGGCGAGCCTATACTTTTAGTTGTCGGTCCCGAGCCGGACAAAATAGCAGAAATTATTGATAGTATCTGGATAGAATACGAGGACCTTCCGGCGGTTTTCACTATAGAACAGGCGCTTGAGGATAACTCCCCAAAGATTTTTGGCGAGGATAACTGCTTTGTGGACTATAAATACACAAAAGGCGACCCAGATGATGCATTCTCGCGGGCGGCAAAGGTTATAAAAGGGACATACCGCACAGGGTATCAGGAACATCTATATATTGAGCCGCAGGGAGTTGTTGGAATCTGTGAGGATGGGAAGATAACTGTTTATGGTTCAATGCAGTGTCCGTATTATATAAAGCGGGCTGTGGCGGAGGGTCTCGGCTGGGAGGAGGACAGAGTCAGGGTTGTGCAGGTCGCCACGGGAGGAGCGTTCGGCGGGAAGGAGGAATATCCCTCGCTGATAGGCGGGCAGGTGGCGTTTGCGGCGCTGAAAACCGGGCGCCCGGTCAAACTGATTTTTGACCGCGACGAGGATATTTTAGCC
>JAMOPH010000145.1 GCA_027064665.1 bacterium
CCCCAAAGTCCAGGCGGTGCGAACAATTGAAATGGGGTCATAGGTCTTGCTCCCCTCAAAATCGTCAACATAGGCTTTGCCGAGGGTGTTCGGGTTGGAGAGAAGTTGTGCGGTCTCAAGTTTGAGGACCGCCTTTGAGGGCGCATCGGTCTGCAGAAGAGGAAGGACATCAATTGCCTTCGTTAAAAACGGCAGTTCCTGGGTCAGGTTGAGGTCAACATCCCACACGAATGACTGTGAGGGCTCTCCGCCCACACGGGGTCTTTGTTCCGGCGTGCTGACGCCCTTATACAGTCCGGTTATCCCGAACCACGACTCGTCCCCCAACTCGTATTTCGCCCTCGCCCCCAAAAGGGTCTTTTGGAGCATTGAGAAAAACGGCTGCGCCTCAAAGGTAATCTCTATGTTTGCGTTGGGGTCCCGGGCTTTATCGGAGAGGAACACAATCTGTCCGATTTCGTAGTAAATTTTGTAGTCCACATCTCTTTTGAGTTTTTCGCCGTTGAGTTTCACCACCTCGCTGTTCTCAACGATGTTGTATGCGCCGAGATTTATGGTGGTTGAGTGCCCTTTGGTCTCCACATACAGATAGCAGTGGCTGAAGCGCTCCCAGTCGCTGGAGCGTGTTGATGTGTAAATTGCCGGGTTGCGCAGACTGTCGGGGAAATCCGCCAGAGAGGGCATCAGCGCCACATCAAGACTGCCCGGGTCAAAAGGATGCGGAACGGGGAATATGAGTTCCCCCCGGGAGGCATCAATGAATCTGGTGGTCTGGTCAACATAGCCGTCGGAGCCGGGGTCGCCGTTGAGTTTGACACTGTCCATCCCAAAAAGCGATATCAGAAACACATTGGCGTTGTCGGGCAGAGTCTGAAGGGTATCGGTGCCGCTGCGCCAGAAAAGTTTTATGAATGTCTCCTCAAGCCTTATGTCGCTGCTTCCGAGGTCATACACATTTCGCCACTCATATTCCCAGCAGGGGTGGTCCGGCTGAAGATTACGAGGTTTTATCATTCTCAAATACAAAGTAGAATCGGAGCCGACAAACCCCACAGTGTCCATCGTGCCGTCGGCGTGGCGGACGATGTATCTTACCGCAAGTATGTCGCTTGAACCCACAGGGTTGTTCAGACGGAACCAGCAGCCGGTTCGGTCAAGATAGTAGTCCATCTCGTTAATTCTGACGAAATAGCCTGCCTGTATGGTATCGCCGACGGTTTCGCCCTCAATGTCAACCTCGCTGTCCGGCGGATTGACAAAGGCATAGCCGAAAACGGAGTTGGGGTCCGACGAGGTTTGAGAGCCGGCATAATACGCCCTGAAGAAAACGATTGAGTCCCCGTCGGGGTTCCAGTCGGTGTATTCTGCGCCGAGCCAGAAATAGGTGCGGGCTTTATACTCCCAATCGTAAACACGGTCTCTGGTGCTCTGGGTCGTCGGGCGGACGGTCACCGTCTGGACATTGGACTTTTCCTGGCTGGCGATGGCGGTGATGTTCCAGTCGCCTATCTGGAAAATTCCTTTTATTCCGAAAAGCCCCTGAATCCTCTCGCTGTATCCTATCAGCGTGGGACCGGTGAGCGAAAGCGTTGTGTTCCCCGCCTCAATTGACTGGACGACATCGTCCTCCTCGCCGGTGTATTTGATGTTGATGGTGTTTTCAAGGTCGGTCTCCCGTTTGCTGTCCTGATCAACCTGAACCTTGATTTTTGAGCCGATTGTCCCGGTGATGCGGAAATTGGACTCCTGCTCCATCTGAAGTTGGGGCCATTTGCTTCCGTAGAACGCCTCCCGGTCGGACCATTCGCTTCGCCCTGCGAGGGTGATTTTATACGACCCGTTGACCGAAAGCCCTGCGCCGCCAGTGCCGATAAATCCCTGAAGTTCCGGCGGAAGTTCAACCTCAACTTTGAGTTGCTTGCCCTTGGTCCTTTCCCCTTTGAACAGGACCTTTTTAAGTTCGCCGATATCCCACTGCATCCAGGCGAGGAAGGAATCTATTGATACTGCGCGGGGGGCGTAAATCTCGGTGCCGTTTATCGTCTCGTGGATGAACACCACGCCCAAATCAAAATCAACCACAGCCCATCGCTTAACTGGCACGGCATCATAGGAAAGGCAAGCGGGATTGCCGGAGACCTGAAGGGGGTCGGGTTCAAACCTGTGGGAAAGGGGCATCAGGTAGCGCCCGTGCTCCTCCAGAGTTGGACGCCACCACCCAAACGCCATCCCCACCAGAACAAGGATATTTATAAAGATGGCTTTCTTCAAACCCAACGACCTCAATCTGGTGCAAAAACTCTGGTAGCAGATGCACCAACTGCACGCCCCCGGTAAAATTTAGAACAAAATTTAACGGGCAAAAGAAAAATTCAAAGCATTTTTTTCATCAAAAAAGTCGGTGAGGTCAAATTTCTATTGCCTGTGTTTGGCTTCTGCCGATAACACCGCTTTGAGCCTTTCCTTCACAGCCTCATATGTGGGCGGAGCGATGAAACTTGCGTGGGTTTTGACCACATCGCCAATCTGCTCCTGAAGGAAAAACTTGCGTGTCCCCACGATTTTGGCGTTGAGAACTATCTCCCGCTGTTTTTTGCCATTTCTAAAAAGCCAGAATTTGTATATCTCACCTTCCTCGGGGCGCTTCCCGGGATGCTCAAACGCAAGTATAACCCACCCCTCGTGCTTGAACTCGTCTATGGGCTCATAGGGAACGGTGGTCGTGATGTATTTGCCGTGGTATTTCATCCCGCCGCAGCCGAAGATGACAAAACCCACACCCAGAACG
>JAMOPH010000146.1 GCA_027064665.1 bacterium
GGGGATATTCAGATGGAATTGGGTGCTCGCCGGTGCCCAGAGCCAACTTGTTTGAGTCTCAAGGAATTCTGCGAGTTTGCGCACACCTTCACCTCTGGATGAGACCTGCGACAAAAACTTTCGGTATCTGCGCAGGGCGTCCTCGTAGCGCTCTCCCGAGGGGATATACTGCCTCGGAATATCTGCGGGGAATTCGGCGCTCATTCCTGTTCCCCCTCAGTTTTGAGTTTTTGAAGGTCCTCGTTTTTGCCCAGAATCACCAGAGTGTCGCCCTCCTGAATTTTGTCCACTGCCGAGGGGATGACTTTGACCTCCTCGCCCCGGCGGATAACCAGCACCTCAACGCCGTAGTTGCGGCGGAGATTGAGGTCCAAAAGTGTTTTCCCCCAGAATGTCGGCGGGGCTTTGAGTTCAACTATGCTGTATCCCGGCAAAAGCGGGATGTGCTCAACTATGTTTGGCGAGATGATTTTCTGGGCGATTCTTTCCGCCATATCGGCGTCGGGGAAGACCACATAAGACGCCCCCACAAGTTTGAGGATTTTTCCGTGTTCGGGGGTGGTGCCCTTGACAATAATTTCTGGCACGCCCAGTTCCTTGAGGATGATTGTCGCCATAACCGAGGGTTCAATCTGTTTGCCAAGGGAAACCACGGCGGTGTTCACGGCGGCAACCCCTGCGGATTCAAGGCTTTTTTTGTCGGTGGCGTCGGCGACACGGGCATAGGCGACCTTGCCGGATATACTTTCAATTTTCGCCGGGTCTTTATCTATAACAAGCACCGGCATACCCATATCGGAAAGTTTCAGAGCCACATTCAGCCCGAAATTGCCCAGACCGATTACCGCAAACTGTTTCATCGGGATTTCTCCGTTTTCTCAGGGTTTTTAAGATACATAATATAGTAATTTCCTGCGGAGAAAAATCCAAGGATTAAAGCGACCACAATGAGCGACCACGCAAGCCAGTGATATCCCACCAGAAGCAGGATGAAAGCCACGCCCCACAAAAACGCCCACAGTCTTCCCCAGAGCACCGGCTGAGGAGCATACCCCTTTGCCACGACAAAAAGCCCGAAAATTAAAATAGCCACATCCCGTCCCACGACCACTATCGCCACCCAGTCCGGAATCATATCTTTGTATGCGAAATAGATTGCGAGGACGCTTATTATTATTTTGTCAAAAACGGGGTCTAATATCACACCGAGGCGGGAAGATTGATTGAGTTTGCGGGCTAATATGCCGTCAAGCAGGTCGGTTAGAATCATCACCGAGCCGACAAGCACGGGCGGAGTGTATCCGTATTTGTCCACAGTGTCAAGGAAATGTATTAGAACCGGCAGAAGTATAAACCTCAAAAAGGTCAGTATATTGGGAATTGTGAAAATTCTGTTGGGATATTCCGACAGAAATCTGCCCTTTTCGGACAAGATTTTTTCATTATCGCCCATTGCCGCCTCGGTTGGCATTCCTGCATAAAATTTAGCAGGAATTAGGAAAATTGCAATTGTTTTTGTATGTGCAGTCCCTGCAGAACGGCTGGGGTTTTGCCGCAGGCATTTCCCCGGATTGGATGAATTTTTTGAAATCCTCAATTTTGCGCAGAATTTCCGGGTCGTGAGGCGTCGTCTGGATTTCAAAATCGTCCTCGGAGAGCCACACGATTTTGGTCTCAATTTCCCCGGGAGAGATTCCCCTTGCGGCGGCGCAGGCGAGACGATACAGGTCAAGTTGGATTGAATACAGCGCACGGGAAAAGTCGTCCTTCCTGCCGGTTTTGAAATCGTAAATCGTGTTTCCGCAGACAATGTCCGCCTGCCCGGAGATTGTTATCCCCTCGTGGGAGAACACAAGCGGCACCTCCGTCTGGGGAGTTTGAGGGCACTTTGAGATTTCATCGTGATAAAATTTTTCCAGAAGTGATGCGATTTTTTCCGCCTCCTGCGGGTCGCCGATGATGCTTTCGGCATAGGTAAAGATTTCCTCCGGCGGATACACCGCCACAAGCGATGCCAGTTGGTGGATTTTTTTGCCTCTTTCGGCGGCATCGGATTTTTTGAGGGAGAACCCGAATCTGCCGGCATCCTCGGGCGGGTTTGTGTTGAAGGCGAAAAACTGCGGACACAGCAGAAACTCTGCCAGCACCGTGGCGGAAATCTCTGCCCTGTCGGGCGGGATGGACTCTAAAAATTTGGCAACCGGGGGTTGCGGTTTGCGGTCAAACAGGGTTTCTTTCTGCGGGATGTGGTCCAGTGCGATAACCTGCACGCCCTCGGGAAGCGCTGAGGGATTTTTGAGGTCGCCTTCGCCTATGCCCAGCGCATCCATCAAAATCGGGAACCATCTGACCCTTTTTTTGTGAATGGGGACAAAATACACTCGCTCCTGAGCCCGGGTAAGCGCAACATACAAAAGCCTCTTATTCTCAGCATCTTTTTTGTGTTTGCTGAGATTATATGCGGGTGAGTTTGAACCGGAACCACCGCACAGAATTTTGACAGTTTTCTGAAGGTGTTTTATTTTTGGCAGGAATTTCCCGGGAATTTCCTTTTCAAAGAAAAACTTGCTCCTGTCCCGAGGGAGCGAACTGTCCAGAACTATGACAATCTGTGCCTCAAGCCCCTTGGCGGAATGAACTGTGCTCACCTGAACGAAGTCTTTCGTGTTTATCGGACCGGCGAGGGGGGTTTTGTCCTCTTCTGCTGCGGCGTTTATCTGTTCAACAATCTGTTCTAAATTCATCCCGGACCACTCGTAAGAGGTGATTATATCCATCAGTTTCAG
>JAMOPH010000147.1 GCA_027064665.1 bacterium
AGCGCTTGCCCATCAGTTGGGGAGCCAGCGTTGACATCGCCCAAATCGTTCAAACTGTTGTCGGAAAGGTCGTCCGCCTCGTTGTTTATGGTTGTGGTCAGTGTGGAGAGTGTTCCGGTTCTGGCGATGGAGAGGGTGTTGGTGCCATCGTCAAAGGAAACACCGTTGACATAGTTATCCTCACTTGAGACCACGCCCGCCTGCCAATGTCCGGTGGTGGCGTTGTAGATTAACACATAGCCATCGGCGATTCCTGCGGTGTCAACATCGGCGAGGTCGGAGAGATTGTGGTTATGAGTGGTGTCGGAATAAGCGCCAAGAGTGTCCCAGTTCACACCGGTGGCGGCGACGGAATCGGCGAATATTGCTCTGATTGCATACGGTGAGGATTTAAGCGGGATTCGGGGAGACATTGTCTCCGTGCCCACCTGAATTTCAAGGTAGTATTGTTCGGAAAAATCCACGGAATCGGGGAACGGTGTGACCGATCCCAGGGTGATATCAAACAACCCCTTAACCACCGGGACGGAAGAGTGGGTTTCCGACCAGAGAGGGGTTCCGCCGACGGCAACATTGTAAAGCCTTATGGTGATGTCCAGGGTATCGTTAATGCCAACCCCGGCGGAGTCGGTCAGTTTACTTTGGAAATTCAACACTTTCGGCGGAGAAGCGAACACGAGTGCCGAAAACAGCAGTAACAAAGTTGTCCCCAGTGTTTTTGATTTCATAATCCAGCCCTCCTTAATAGTTTGTGAAAAGTTTATACGACGCCGAAGAACACGCCGGTGTTCCCGTCAAGATTGTCTTTCTGGCGATTTCATCAAGGACGTCCTGAACTGTGTTAGATTCGTAGTAATTTTCCAAGGGAACAACGGGGATGTCCTTGGCGTTTACCTCGCTGGCGTTGTTTCCCCAGCGAATTTTGTTCTCGGTTATTGCGCTGTCGGCAACTGTGATGGCAAAGGGCGCTGAATAGAGTTTCTCCCGGGGAGAAAGAGTAACGCCGTTGATCGATATCTCCAGCCACAAATCGCTGTGGGTTGCGAGCACAGTGTCAATTCGCAAGCCGAGCGTGTCAGTAAAAAGCCCCTGCGCCACCGTGACCGAGTGGGAGTTCTGTTCCCAGAGCGGAGTCCCGCCCGTGGGGGTATCAAAGAGAGCATATTTTATGTTAACAGTGGTATCCACAGGAGAGCCATTGAGAAACAGTTTACCCTGGTAGTTTATCACCCTCGGGACATCCGCGCCGTAGAGGATGTGAAGATTTGCGAGGATTAACAGTGTCGCGCACGCGGCTTTTATAAAATGTATGTGTATCATACTATACATATCCTGGTAAAATTATGCTTGCCCGAACTTTTATGTCAAGTCTTTTTTAACATTTTTTCTCCCCGTCGTAATCCCGGGCGGTGCCGGTGGATCACCCTAATCTCTCCGAGATTTGAAGTGCCCTCTCTGTGGCTGCTCGCACAGCCTCAAATAAGGCTACTCTGAATCCGTTGCGTTCAAGGGCTTCAACTCCGGCGATTGCTGTTCCTCCGGGGGAGGTGACCATATCCTTGAATACAATCGGGTGTTTGCCGGTTCGTTCCAGAAGAACTGCGGAGCCTATTACGGTGTGAAGTGCCAGTTGATAGGCGACATCCCGGGGAATTCCTACCCTGACGCCGGCGTCGGTGAGCGCCTCTATAAACAAAAATGTGTATGCCGGTCCGCTTCCCGAAAGCGCGGTGACTGCATCCATAAGTTCCTCATCCAGCCAGAACACTTTCCCCACAGAAGACCAGATTCTTTCTGCCTTCTGTCGGGCGTTTTTGGGAACCTCCTCCCCGGCGGAAAGCACCGTGACGGCATAATGAGCCAACGCCGCAAGGTTTGGCATAGCCCGAACCACAAAAACCCCTTCGGGAATAACTTCTTTTACGACCTCTGTTCGTATCCCGGCGGCGATGGAAATCAAAAGTTGTCCTTGCCGGAAATCGCCCGAAATTTTCTGCAGAACTTTCTTGATTTTCTGGGGAATTATCGCCAGCACTATCTGGTCGGATTTTTTCACCACCTCCGATTCCTCGGCGGCGGTGTTTATTCCGAGGGTTTTTGCCCGTTCAAGTTTGTCAGGGTCAATGTCGTAGGCGATTATTTCCTCCGGGGGAAACACGCCGCCGCTGATGAGACCCTCAAGAAGGCTTGAGCCCATTTTCCCGAGTCCTAATATGCCAATCATTTTTTCTCCTTGTCAAAGTGTAAGTAGTAATATATATACACAACACTTGAAGTCAAGAGCCGATATGGTTCAACTGAAATCAGAGGGCAAAAACTCCCACCTCAGGAAAACTGTGGTCTACTCCACAGCAGAGGGAATGGTGGCGCAGGTCTATACCACCCTCGCCGGTCCGGGAAGCGCTATCCTGACACGGTATCTTGTGTTTTTGGGCGCCGGCGTGATGGATTTTACGCTCTATTCCATCGTGGGGCAAATTTCGCAGATCACGGCTATACTGGGCACCTGGCTGGTCAAAAAATTCCGGGATACAAAGCGGGTAACCGTGTCAACCATTTCAATTGGGAAAATTTTATCCTTCGCCTTCGGGATCATCCCTTTTCTGGTCCCGTCCTCTGTTGCTGTAAAAGTATTTCTGGCGCTGTTTTTTGTGAGCGTGTCCCTTCAGGCTATCGGTGGAAATGTATGGTTGTCCTGGATGGCTGGAGTTATACCCGCAAGAATTCGGGGAAGATTTTTCTCCAGAAGGTCCCAGTTTCTGATGCTGGCGGGT
>JAMOPH010000148.1 GCA_027064665.1 bacterium
CCTTCACAACCTTGACATAGAAGACATACTGGGTAAAACCGCCGAATCCCTCACAGGTCTGGATTTCCCTTTTAGAGAGATAGGCGAAAAGTTCAGAATAATAAAACAGGGCGACACATATCCTGTCATAATCCCCTACGACAGCGGCGCCAAAGAACTGATTGAACATCTGCGCCGCCAACCCCCGAACCGCCAGATACTTCGTGCACTCCAGAGATACACCGTCTCGGTCTATCGGAACGAATTTGAGAAAATCCGCCGGAATCTTGAAGTGATAAAACCCGCAGACAGAGAGGATTTCATCTTCCCGATTCTGGTGAACAGAAGATTATACCATCCCAAACTCGGACTTCTAATTGATGAATCCGACCTGATAGATATAGACGAAAGCATAGCATAAACAAATTTCAGGGAGGTGATGCGATATGTTTGGCGTAAGACTGAGGATTTGGGGGGATTATGCGTGTTTCACCCGCCCGGAGATGAAGGTTGAGCGGGTGTCATACGACATAATCACCCCCTCGGCGGCGAGGGCGATATTAGAATCTATCTACTGGAAGCCCTCAATACGGTGGATAGTGGACAGAATCCACATCCTCAAGCCGATAAAATTTGCCACGATAAAGCGGAACGAGGTTGCACGCAAGGTGCCCGTCAGCAGTGTGAAATCCGCAATGGAGGGCAAAGCAGACCCGCCGCATCTTTTCATCCACGAGGCAAGAGTTCAGCGGACATCAACGGTGCTGAGGGATGTGGAATATGTTATTGAAGCGCATTTTGAGGTTCTCTCCGACGAGGAACTTGCCGCCAAGGGGGTTGATGTCTCCCGCCGCACAGATGACGACCGCTCCCCCGCAAAGCATATTGACAATTTCCGCCGCAGGGCTAAATCGGGGCGGTGCTTCAAACAGCCATACCTTGGAACACGGGAGTTTACCGCCCACTTTGAACTTTTGGACGAGAACACGCCGATTCCCCCATCGCCGCTGAAGGGAGAACGGGACCTCGGCATTATGCTGTATGACATCGACTTTGAGAACGGTATGACCCCGATGTTCTTCCGGGCGAGGATGGTTGACGGAGTGGTTGAGGTCCCCCCGCCGGAAAGCGAGGAGGTGATGCGATGATACTGACCGCACTGAGCAACTACTACCGCCGCCTGACCCAGGACCCTGACACAAGGGACAGCGTCCCACCCTTCGGATTCAGCAGGGAGAAGATAAGTTGGTCTCTGGTCCTGACTCCTGAGGGAGAACTGGTGGAGGTAAAAGACGAGAGAACCCAAACGGTGAATGCAAAAGGGAAAACCAGACTGGTGCCCACAGAAATCATCGTTCCGAGCACCACAAGGACCGCCTCAAGGTCGGGGAAGAACCCGCCGCCGAACTTTTTGTGGGACAACACAAAATATGTTCTCGGCGCCGCAAAAAAACCCGGGGACAGCAAAAAATACTTCCAAAGATTCCTCAGACACAACGAGGAAATCGGAGGGGAGATAGACGATGTCGGGATGCAGGCGGTGCTGAATTTTCTGCGGAACTGGGACTTTTCCGAGATGGAAAACTGGGAAAATCTCAAGGAAATCCTTGGGACCAATCTGGTGTTCAGACTTGTGGGGGAACCCGGATTTATCCACCAGCGCCCGAGGATAGTTGAAAGGTGGCAAAAGTTCTGCGAGGAGGACGAAGCCCGATTCAACCGGACCCACAAGGGGGAAGGGAAGCCGGTCTTTGGGACCTGCCTGATTCTGGGGGAGAGAGCCCAAATCGCCCGGGTTCACAGGCAGATAAGGAACTTCCCCGGCGGACAGCCCTCCGGGAACGCCATCATAAGTTTCAACGAAAATGCCTTTGAGTCCTACGGCAGGGACCAGAGTTTCAATGCGCCGGTGTCCATCCGCGGGGCATTTGAATACACCACCGCACTGAACTACCTTCTCGCCAGCGACCAGAAAAAACTCATCGGCGATATGACCCTGCTGTTCTGGGCGGAGAGGAAAACCCCCGCAGAAAAACTTTTCGGCGTCCTCATCAATCCCGGCAACAGGGAGGAGATTGACACAGAGACCACCCGGCAGTTGAAGGACTTTTTCAGCGCCGCCGCCCGGGGAGAACTCCCGGCGGAAATCAAGCCCGATGCCGGGGTGAGGTTTTTTGTGTTAGGGCTTGCACCCTCAGCCGCGCGGATATCCGTGGTGCTTTGGTATGTCTCCACCGTGGAGGAAATCTCCAAAAACCTTCACCGCCACTTTGAAAACATCTCCATACTCAAAGAACGCGAAAGTCAACCGGATTATCTGGGAGTGTGGGAGATAATGAGGGAAACCATCCCAAGGAGCAGGGACAAAAGCAAAAACTCGCCGTCGTCCGCACTGACCAGCAAACTCACCGAGTCGGCAATCACTGGCAAGGAATATCCGCGAAGTCTTTTAGGGGTGCTTATGGAGCGAATCCGCGTGGACAGTGAGGTGAACTACCCCCGTGCGGCGATGATAAAGGGAATTTTGATAAGAAACCACAAAAAGGAGGTAAAAATGTCGCTTGACCCGCAGAACACGCAGGTGCCGTATCTTTTGGGGCGGCTTTTTGCCGTTCTGGAGGCGGCACAGAAGGACGCCGGCAATGAAACCATCCGCGAGCGTTATTTCGGTGCCGCCGCGGCGACCCCGCGCAGAGTATTCCCGCTTTTGCTGTCGCTGACACAGCACCACATCGCCAAGGGAGAGTTCGGCTACCGCTACGACCGCCTGACCGCACAAATTATGGATATGCT